>JALXDW010000345.1 GCA_027070385.1 Chromatiales bacterium | reverse complement strand
ATGCGACATATCCTCATTTCCAGTTTGCTTTTATGCTCGCTGCTTTTTACTGGTCTGACAACGGTGGAAGCAGCCGATGATGAATGGAAAAGTGTCTTTAAATTTCAGTCAAAAATGGCCGAATTTGGCAGTGTAAAAGCCCAATATATCCTCGGTGAAATGTATGAAGAAGGGCGTGGAGTCAAACAGGACTATGCCAAAGCAATAGAATGGTATCGCAAGGCCGAAAAAAGTGGCCATAAAAATGCCGCAAACAGAATTTCCCAGCTAAAAGCAAAAATCGCCAATGCTAAATTAAATAAAAAATTAGCGACAAAAAAAACCCGGCCAAAAGCTAAAAAACAGGTTAGCCCCCGGAAAAAGATTATTCAAAAGAAAAAGCCTGTAAAAGCCACCCGTGTTCAACCTAAGCCCACTGTTAAAGCTCAACCTGCAAAAACCGTTAAAGCCCCTGTTCCTGTAACAGTAGAGAAACAGACCGAACAGGATATTATAGTAAAGAAGAACAGACCGGCCGGCCCATCTTATGATATTAATCGACTCAAAGGCACCCTTCTCGATGAAGCAGAAGATGCATTCGAATAGCAATTCGGTTAATCAGACACCCTGAACATTGCCCCAGATTGTTTTATGTAACTGTATCTGAAAACGCACCTTTAATTGATCAGCCAGTATCCAGTTTGCCAGTTCTTTTACCATACTGGTGTTACTATCCAGATTAACCGGAGAAAATAAAACTTCACACTTATCTGTCAGCTTGTATTTTTCAAGCATATCGACGGCCCAGTCATAATCATTACGGTCACATATCACAAACTTGATTTGGTCGTGCTGCGTTATAAAGTCCAGATTGGCATAATTATTTTTGCTTTCCTCCTGTGAAGATGGCGTTTTTAAATCCATAACTTTCATCACACGAGAATCCACGGTCTGAATATCCAGTGCACCACTTGTTTCCAATGAAACATGGTAATCAAGATCACATAATTTTTTTAACAACGACACTGATGCTTTTTGTGCCAGTGGTTCACCACCCGTCAGGGTAATATAGGTTGTATTGTATTTCTTGAGTTCATGGATAATTTCATCAAAAGTCCACCATTGTCCTCCCTGAAAAGCATACTCGGTATCACAATAACCACAACGGAGTGGACAACCGGTTAAACGAACAAAAACCGTTGGCAAACCCACTGTTTTAGATTCACCTTGTAATGAATAAAATATTTCGGTAACACGCAGTTTTTGTTTTGATTCTGACATTTTTTGTTTTCAACAGGCAGGCTAAAATGACATTATTAGTCACAAAGAGATGGAATGAAAAACACAATAAAATACATCCCATTATGCTGAAAAATTATAGCAACAAACTAATGTCGAGCTGCTTTAATTTTTTTTAGCAGATTTTGTGCTTGCCCTGCTGCTGTGGTATTGGGATAAACACGTAACAGCTTTTCAGCCATTTCCTGGGCAGCTTTGTATTGCCCAAGTGCATTGTAGCTATAGCTGATTTTTAGCATGGCTTCTGCCAGTTTTGGACTATTCGGGTAGTTTTTAATAAGATCCTGATAGTCCTGTATTGCCTGCTTGAAATGCCGTTGGGCATAACTCGCTTCACTTAACCAGTATTGTGCAATATGAGCATAGCGACCATTTGGATAATCCCGAATAAACTGACGATAAGCTTTAATCGCCTGCTCATATCGTAATTCACGTAACAAATCGAATGCTTTCTGATAGGCATTTTGTTCCTTAACCGGATCAACTGTTTTGTTAGCAGTTTGAGTCACACGCGGTGCTGCCTGTTTAACAGGTGGGGATTGTAATGTTGGCTTAACATCGGTTGTCACACGGCCTGAATACTCAGAAGCAGCTGGAGTAGCTGTATTATTTTTGGCTGGAGTATTACGTTCAAGTTGCAACAAACGTCTGTCGATATCAAGGTACAAATCACGTTGACGTTTTTTTAAGTCATTGGCGATGTGTGTTTGTACTTCCACATCACCCCGTAATTGTTGCACTTCTTTTTGCAACATTTCCAGTTTGAGTAACAAATCAACCAATCCCTGGCTGTTCATTAAACGTTCTAACCGTTGCAAACGTTCATCAACACTCATTTTGCGTTTGGCGGTAATCGGAGTATTTGAAGTTTGCTCCGTTGCATCGCTGTCATGACTGCTGGAAAAACGACGCGGTTGTTTGTCGCGTGCAAAACTACTGGCAGAAGCCAGAATCAAGAAACAACTTAACAAACTAATAATGATTTTTTGCACGCTCAAACTCTCGCTATTTGCAGGCTATAAAATACCTGATTAAAAACTGAAATTAAGAACCGGAATACAATATTTCAACCCGACGATTTAAACGCCAGGCACTTTCATCATGTCCAACAGCTGCAGGTCGCTCTTCACCAAAGCTGATAACCTGAATCTGTGAAGGTTGAACACCCTGAAGAACCAGTAACTCCTGCACTGCTTTGGCACGCCGCTCACCTAAAGCAACGTTGTACTCACGGGTACCACGTTCATCAGCATGGCCTTCTAAAACAACCGACAAATTTGCATTTTGTGACAGATTTTGCGCATGAGCTGAAATGATTTCACGTGCTTCGGAAGTCACATCGCTACTGTCAAACTCAAAATAAATAACCCGTTTGGATAAAGCATCGGCCTGGCCACTGTGCATTTCAGTTGCCATACCTGATCCCCCCATTTCAGCACCGTGGGTGGCATCTGTATTACTTGTGGCTGTTTTACTGCTGTCATCTTCTTTTTTACTATTTGATGAGCAACCGGCCAGTATCCCCAACACAGCTATTAACAAAACAATTCCTAATTGTTTTTTCATTTTTATCTCCTGATATTTTGAATAATTCATTTATTTTTGTTTAAAAAACGACCATGCAGGTTCTCGCACATCGCCTTGATTTAACTGTAATCGTTGTCTTGCCCGACCATCAACGGATACCGCAGCCAATACACCCCGATTTTTATACTCTGTGGCATAAATTATCATACTCCCATTCGGAGCAAAACTGGGAGATTCATCTAAACGTGACTCGGTCAACACTCTTAAATAACCCGTTTCCCTTTCCAAAACTGCAATTCGGTAACTGCCCTCGATTCTGTGTACCATAGCAATAAATTTACCGTCAGGCGAGACACTTGCACGTGCATTATAGCTGCCTTCGAATGTCAGTCGCTTAGGACGACTCAGGGCACCGCGTGAATTCACTGCAACTTGATATAATTGTGGGCCATTACCACGATCTGAAGTAAAAATAATTGCTGATGCATCGGGTAACCAGACCGGCTCGGTATCGATTGCACTGTTATGCGTTACCCGATGGGTAGTACCCCGCCCAAGATCATAAATATAAATCTCTGCATTACCGTCTTTGGATAAAGTCAGAGCAAGCTGTTTACCATCCGGTGACCAGGAAGGTGCGCCATTAATACCTTTGAAAGCAGCCACCCGCTTTGCCTGACCGGTTAAAATACTTTGTACATACACCTCCGGACGGCCACGACTGAATGACACATAGGCTAACTGCAAACCATTGGGAGACCAGCTCGGTGACATCAATGGTGATTTTGTTTCCAGAATAATTTTTTCGTTATAACCATCCGAGTCAGCAATGGCCAAACGGTAAATTTTTTCATGACGACGATTCTTTGTTACCGTGACATAGCAAATATTGGTATCAAAAGCGCCTTTCACTCCCATTAACGCCTGATAAATCAGGTCACTGATCTGATGTGCTGTGCGGCGTAAATTAGAGCGACGACTGCGTATTTTATAGCCCACCAACTGCTCCGCTTTAAACATGTCCAGTAACTGGAATTGCACTTCATAAGTACCATCCACCAGCGGTTTGATATGCCCGACAATGAGGTTATCAATACCCAGAGCACGCCAGGCGGTATAATTAACCTGTGAACCATGAGAAGGACGACCGACCAAATCACTTTCAGGAACAGGCGCAAAGCGTCCACTACGACGCAAATCTGAAGCCACAATCGCTGCAATATTTTCCGGTGCTGCCGTTGTTGCTCCCTGAACCGGTGCCGTACCTGCCCATGCAAAAGGAACCACGGCAATAGGCAGTGCGCCATCAATACCCTGGGTAATATCAATCGTCAAGGCAGCAAAGCTCGCTCGCATCATTGCAAACAAAAGTATAAGCAGAAACAGAAAATGTTTTAATCTAACCATTATGTATATTCTTTGTCGTTTAGTTATTTCGGTGTACCAAATTTTAATTCTATCTGCCTGAACTGATCAGATAAACCGTATTCTACTGGTGGCAAGGGCAAAGGTGAAGAGCGTTTTACAGCAGTATAAACCGACTGATCAAAAGCTGCATTACCGCTTCTTTTTATATACTGTACATTAATCACTTCACCACTGGGGATTAAACTGACTCTTACCACGCAGACCATCCCGACTTTGGTACTCGCCGGTTTAATCCAGCGTTGTTCAATATGCCCTTTAATAATGGCCAACTGCTTTGAAATAATGGTTTCGTTTCGGGCTTTACGCTCTGCTGCCAGCCGTTGTTGCTCCAATTCCAGTTCTTTTTTCAGGGCTTCTTCACGCCGCTGTCTTTCCTTTTTTTCTTTAATACGTTTTTTGGCACTTTCATAAATAATTATGTTAATCACTGAAGAAGCGTGACTTA
>JALXDW010000344.1 GCA_027070385.1 Chromatiales bacterium | reverse complement strand
GTTCACCCACTGCAGACAACACAACCGTTATCGCACTTAAAATTATTTCACTGCAATTATTAAATCAAACCAGCTCAAACAGAAGCATGGAAATGCATGTACAACAACCTGCAGTGGATAATGCGATTAAAGAAATTGAAAACGCCATTTCAACTTATGGCCATGAGATGGATGACTAGGTTGTCTCGAAGTGTTCAGCAGTCCCTAATTAAACTGAATACAATTTGCAGCTTCATTCAATAATTGTTTTAAATCTGTATTGTGATTTACTTGTCGCTCAATTAACTTCCCGTAAATATCAATGGTATGCTCTATGCTTTCCAGAATTTCCTCTTCCTGGTCAACATCCAGCCCCAACATAGGGAATCGCGACACCAGCATCAGCAGCAAACTCTGGGAAATTTCAAGGTGCTGGGTTTTTATATCCGATGAAGTGCTATCGACTTTACCATTTAATTGATTAATTTTTTGCAGCATATCCTGTCGATACAATTCATTTGCTTCTCTAAACTGCTTTAACTCAAGATGGTTTGCAATCCAGGCATCAATGATATCGCAGAATATTGCCAGATTATCTTTGGTTTCATCTATCTGTTCATCCGTTAAATCAGAGACATCCAGAATAAGTGTAAAATGTGTCAGACAGAACATCATATAGTCCTGTCGAATACATATTTTGCCACTACATTGCTCAAGACAAGTTAATTTGCTGAGGGTGTTGCGATCTATCCGCTCACCGAATTTTTTAATCTGCTTATTGGCCTCAAATTTTATTTGAAATAAACCATTGAGACCAAATTCAATGAGTGCCTTTTGTGTTGCGGATGTTAGCCTGTCAGTATCGGTCAGCTGCGAAATGGCACTGGCAAAGCGTGCGGTGACACCAAGCTGGTGATTACTGCGAAATAATGATCGAATCATCGTATCGGCACCATTGGCGCGATGATGATCAGAAGCTGTCGTTGTCTGTTGCATAAATCAAGCTCTCCAAAACCAGGAAACTGGCCATCTTTATCGGCAATTTCCCGGAAATACCAAACGGAATGAGTCAGATATGCGAAATTTGTATAGCTAAATCATTAAGTTAGCGAATTTTGTACAGTTACAATACAACATATAACCATACAATAGATATGGTATAATTAAAATGGAAAGAAAATAATTGTACGCTGCGTAACAGGTTTTTCAAATGCAGTGTCATAAAAATGACTTGTCTCCAGGATATACTACCGCACTACTTCAGGGATGCTCTTTATTAAGCTGGAAGCTTAACCGGTTACAGTCGTCGTACGCCAAAAAAAATAACCCTATTGATGGGCTTGAAAATAGAAATTAAGCTGGAAAATTGCATGTCACTGTTAACCGAAAGTTCTATTCCTCAACTGTTCGAAAATACCTTTCAAACACTGGAAGAATATTCAAACACCTTCCCGGAACTTAACCTGGATGGTTATCAGTTAAGCGAAGGCAAATTTAATGGCCATTCAAAACGGCTATCAACCGATGGTTTTCAGATAGCACTGCGCTCAGCCAATACACAACACATACAAATTGGCCGGGTAAACTCCGGCTATATTGCCATGATTTTCCCACTTAAAAATCCGGCCTATATCTGTGACGGTAAGTTATACCGTGCTGACTCACAGCTGGTGCGTTATGGCAATACAGAGTCCAAAATTATCTGCCCCAAGGAACACAAACATCTCACCTTGCTGATAAAGTCAAAAGAATTGGCCGATTACCTTGCGGAAGATGAAATAGAGCTGTTTATCAAGGCCTGCAAACAACTTCAATACAATAAAGTCTCAATTCCTCGCAAATCATTACTCACTCGACATCTATACCATTTATATGAAACGTTTCAGCAATTATTAAAACACCCCTGCAGCTTGCTTGCCTATCAGGACTGTTATGATTCTTTATTTTATGCTGTTAACGACTACCATCTATTCCACTGTGAAGAAAACCCGATAAAGATCAGCAACAAAGAACGCTTGCTTGCACGTGCCTTGGAGTATATTCACAATACCAATCTGCAAACATTAACGGTTTCCACCTTAACCAAAGAAATACATGCCAGCAGTCGTTCAGTTCAATACAGTTTCTCGGAATTACTGGGGATGACACCCAAACATTACCTTATCACCCTGCGTTTAAATGCCATACGCGATGCATTATTACGAGCAACCTCGACAGAAACCACTATTACCCGAATTGCCAACCAGTATGGCGTGGTGAATATTGGCCGATTTAAAAAAGATTATGAAACTTTCTTTAATGAATCACCGCGCGAAACATTGGCAAAAGAATAACTTTGCTCTATGACAAATTATGCCAGAACTGCATCAGCATAATCAGCAAGCCCAGGCTCACTAACCAGAAAACAACCGACACCCAACGCGACTGACTGGCTTTGTTTTTTTCTATCCAGGTACGCGGTTTAACACCTTTGGCAATAAAAGCCAGTTTGGCTGACAAGTTGACACAGACAATATTAATCGCAAGCAATAGACTTGCACCAATGGCCAAATCATATTTAGCCGCCCCCAACATTAAGCCTAATGTTGCAGCAGGTGGTAACAAGGCAACCGCCACCATCACCCCCACCAAGGTATTACTTAATCCCGATGCCAGTGATAACACCGCTGCAGCACCCGCAACCAGAGCAAGCGCCACACCGTCATAACCAATATCAGTACGCGAGATAATTTCATGACTGTCCAGCGCATACGGCCAGAAATAACCCAGTAGAATTGAAATTGCCAGTGCAATCCCCAAACCAACCACATTGGTTTTTAGCGACTGCCAGATTAAAGCCGAGTCACCCAGTGATGAGGCAAATGCCAACGCAAGGTTAGGCCCCAGTAATGGAGCAATCACCATGGCACCTATCACCACCGCAACATTGTTTGCCAGTAAACCAATACTGGCAACAATGGTTGACAACACCACCATCCAGACAAAAGTACTGTCTAACTGTATACCGCTAAGTATTGTCTGATACAACTCCTCACGTGTACGGGTGCTACTGCCTTTCTTTTTGTTTTTGTCGTTATCGTTATCTTCATCCGCCTCCGGTCTTGGAATGGTGGCTTCAACCGGCAAGATCACCACCCGGCTGTTTTCACTACTGCCAATAATACTCTGAATGGCATCCAGTATTTGTTGCTGATTTTCCGGCCGGACTAACAACCTCACTGAACAGCGTTCATCCTGCTCACATGGTGTCGACCAGAAATCCAGTAACTCATGATGTTCTGCCAGACCATGCAAGGTATCCACATGACCACAATCCGTTATTATTTCAATCAGACGCATTGTTCCTTCCTTCCGTTTTTATAGACAAACAACATATTCAGATACAATGAATCAATGTTATTATCAACGTCAACACAATTTTTAAAAAATTCCGGGAAAAAACATGCAAGATCTATGGGATGACAACCAGGCAAAAAAATATAAAACCGATCTGGAACTTCGCGTTTACAGTTCACAATTACTTGGACAGGATCCATCGCTTGTTTTGCACGGTGGCGGTAATACCTCGGTGAAAGTCACTGAAAAAAATATCCTGGGAATAGAAGAAGATATTTTATATGTCAAAGGCAGTGGTTGGGATTTAATCTCTATCGAAGCCCCCGGCTTTGCGCCAGTGCGTTTAAAACACCTGTGCGATCTGGCGGAGTTAGATCAGCTTTCCGACCCGCAAATGGTCAACGAACTGAAAACCAATATGACCCTTGCTTCCGCACCCACACCTTCGGTAGAAGCGATTCTACATGCGACGCTACCTTTTAAATATGTCGATCACTCTCACGCCGATGCAGTTGTTACTGTTACCAATACCCCCGAAGGAAAAAAATACATTGAAGAAATTTACGGTGATAAGGCGATTATTATTGACTACATTATGCCGGGATTTGACTTAGCGAGACTGTGTGCAAAACAGTTTACAGAGCAAGCCACAGATAAAACGGAAGCCATGATTTTGCTTAACCACGGTATTTTTACCTTTGGAGCAACGGCAAAAGAATCTTACCAACGCCATATTCAATATGTGACGATGGCGGAAGAGTTTCTAAAAAAACAAAATGCCTGGGACTTGAAAAAAAATAACATAAAAGAGATATCGACAGATACAACGAAGACTATTTTAGGACTGAGACAAAAAATATCAGCAACTGCCGGCTGCCCGATGATTTTAAAAACATCCACCCGTAAAAAATGTATTGCTTTTGCTCAACGCGATGATCTAGAAAAAATTGCGCAACAGGGTCCGGCAACTCCCGACCATGTTATACGTACCAAACAGCTCCCCATGCTCGGTACCGATGTCGAACAATATACCAGCAACTATAAAAATTACTTTGATAAAAATGCAGCGAATACAGACAAGATCATGCTCGACCCCGCACCACGCATGTTACTGGACAAAGAGCTTGGCTTTATCGCCATTGGCAAAACAGCAAAAGATGCGGATATCGTTGAAGATATTTATCAACATACAATAGATATTATCCTGCGCGCAGAGGCTCTCGGTGGTTACAAAGCATTAGCCGACAAGGATATTTTTGATATGGAGTACTGGGATCTTGAGCAAGCCAAGCTCAAAAAAACCGGTACGGTTCCCGAGTTTCAGGGTGAAGTGGCTCTGGTCACCGGCGCTGCATCCGGTATAGGT
>JALXDW010000343.1 GCA_027070385.1 Chromatiales bacterium | reverse complement strand
TTTATTCACAATATCAAGCCCTAAACCCAAGCCACCCTGAGTGCGGCGGATTGAACTGTCTACCTGGAAAAAGGCTTTAAAAATATTTTTTTGTTCATCCGGTGCGATACCAATACCGGTGTCGGATACTGTCAGAACCAGGTCTTTTTGTTGTTGGCTCTTTGTTAGTCGTAGAGAAACTGTGATGCAGCCTTTCTGAGTAAATTTGACTGCATTATCCACAAGACAACGCAGCATATTGAGAAAACCGCTATTGTTTAATTCTATTTTATCCGGGACTTCTTTTTGTTTTTTAATAACAAGCGTGAGTCCTTTGGTTTCAATTTGTTCTGCAAATTCACTCCGCAGTATTTTGAATATACGGGTTAACTGAATTGTTTCGGGTTGTATAAGTGGATTTGCTTCATTTTTCGTGAATTCAAGAATATTGTTAACCAGGGTGAGTAAGCCTTTGCCAGAAGAATGAATATTGTGCATATACTCTGTTTGTTCGTCAGACAAACCGGATTTAAGTAACAGTTCAGTCAGCCCTAGTATTCCGTTTAAAGGGGTACGCAACTCATGACTTATATTACCAATAAATTCCGATTTTAAGCGACTGGCTTCCTCGGCTTTTTCAAGTGCTTGTTGTATTAATTTTTTTTGTTCTTCAATTTTATTTTGTCGTTTTACTTCAGAAGTAAGGTCTGTAAAGCTGATGGCAAACAGATCAAAATCCTGTTGCGGTTGTTGCGGGTTATCATCGATCTCGGTTTCATCATCAAACAGCATCATGGCGGATGAATTAACTTCACTGATGGATATTCTTAGTGGTATTTCATGGCCATTTGCATGTTTGGCATAAAATATTTTATATTCCGGGCAATCATTCACATCTCGCAGGTATTGTATTAAATGGCCTTCATATTTATCAGGATGTGGGAAAATATGATCCGCTGGTTTATACATGACATCGATCTCAGCGTAGCCCAATATAGTTTGAGCTGCGAGATTAAATGATAAAACGGTTGAATCCGGATTGAATAAAATCATCCCCTCGGATGTGTTATGTATCAGCGTCTGCAGTTGAGAATATTTTGAAATTTGCTGTTGGGATTCGGCAAAAGATTCAAAATATTGTGTTTGCAGTGTTTCGTAGTCGAGTTTTAGCTTGGTGAGTTCGGCTGCTAAACTTTCTTCAGAAGATAACGTTGTAGTCGAGGAAGCTTCAGTCTTCCCCGAACATGATTTGGATGACTGATTTTGTTCTGTTTCTGGTTGTTCAGCGTTAAGCACTGGCTTAGGTGTTTAGCCCGTACGTTTATAAATAAGCCCTGTTTTCAGCATGACTTCGTCTTTGTTGAGTTGGTCTAATGGGCAGCCGTCATTATCGCATTCTGCAACACGATCATATTGAAAAACGTTGCCATCGGATTCAATGTTTTTGTAAATAGGTTTGCCAAAATGTGTGCCAACGGTAGTGTGATCAACTTTTTTACTCACAATAATTTTCCTCAAGTGTTTGGGTGACTAAATACGATTGTTTCAGCGACATGGATACAATCTAGTATAAGAAAATTATCGGCTTTGGATGTGGGGACTTTAGAAATATTTGAAATAAATCAGCTCGATTCTTGTTAATGTGAAGCAGTGCATAAAAGGGCAAAAGGCGGCTATATTCTGATACAGCCGCCTTTTGATAGGGGGGGCTATGATGATGCTAATTGCCGTAGGACATAATGCAAAATACCACCGTGACGGTAATACTCAACTTCTTGTGGTGTGTCGATGCGCACTTTGGCGGTAAACTCCAGGACATCGCCATTTTCAGCTGTTGCTACAACTGTCACTTCTTTGTTTGAACCGTCCCCCAAGCCTTTGATATCAATGCTTTCTTTACCTGTCAGGCCAAGACTAGCTGCAGTGTCACCCTCGTTATATTGTAATGGCAGTATGCCCATGCAGACCAGGTTCGTGCGGTGGATACGTTCATAACTTTCAGCGATAACGGCTTGAATACCGAGTAAACGTGGACCCTTTGCAGCCCAGTCACGGGACGAACCCGAGCCGTATTCCTTGCCTGCGAGAATAATCAGTGGTGTATTTTCCTCTTTATATTTCATTGCGGCATCAAAAATACTCATTTGCTCACCATCGGGTTGATGCTGGGTAATACCGCCTTCTGTACCGGGAGCGAGTAAATTACGCAAGCGGATATTGGCAAAGGTGCCGCGCATCATCACTTCATGGTTACCACGACGCGATCCCAGTGAGTTAAAGTCTTTATCGGCAACCCCCTTGGCTTTTAGGTAAATGCCGGCAGGGCTATCGGCTTTAATGGCACCTGCTGGTGAGATATGGTCGGTTGTAACGGAGTCCCCCAGCATAGCGAGTACCCTTGCACCGCTGATGTCACTGACTTCACCGGGTTGCATCGTAATGCCTTCAAAATAAGGTGGGTTCTTAATGTAGGTGGAGTCATCAGCCCATTCAAAAAGTTGCCCTTGAGGGGATTTAAGTTCAATCCATTGTTGTTCACCTTTGTAGACTTCATCATAACTTTTGGTAAAGTCGTCCCGCGTAACACTTTTGTTTACAACAGCCTGAACTTCCTGATGGGTTGGCCAGATATCTTTTAAGAAAACATCATTACCCGCTTTGTCCTGTGCTAAGGGTTCATTGTAGATATCGATATTCATAGTACCTGCAATCGCGTAGGCCACAACCAGTGGTGGAGAAGCCAGGTAATTCATACGCACTTCAGCGTGTACACGCCCTTCAAAGTTGCGGTTACCTGACAAAACGGAACAAGCGGACAAATCACCATCGGCAATGGCTTTGGATACCGGGGCGGGTAAGGGACCGGAGTTGCCAATACAGGTTGCACAGCCATAACCAATCACATAAAAGCCGAGGTCTTCCATGGGCTGCATTAAACCGGCCTGGTTAAAATATTCAGTGACCACACGGGAACCGGGGGCCAGCGATGTTTTCACCCACGGTTTCACTTTTAATCCCAGCGCCGAGGCTTTTTGGGCAACCAGACCGGCAGCCAACATCACGTTGGGGTTGGATGTATTGGTACATGATGTGATTGATGCAATGACCACGGCACCATCATCAAGCGTCACTTCTTCACCATTGATGGTCGTCGTAATGGCTTTGCTGGTTAACTTGCGTTCGGATTTTAATGCTGCAAGTGCATCATTAAACATCGGTTTGGATTGTCTAAGTGGAATACGATCCTGCGGACGTTTCGGACCAGACAATGACGGTTCGATGGTTGAAATGTCCAGCTCAACAGTACTGCTATAGCGGTCCGTGTTGGTTGAACCGGCTTCATGGAACATGCCTTGTTCGCGCATATACGCTTCGGTTAAGGCAATTTGCTCTTCCGAACGACCGGATAAGCGCAGGTAGTTTAGTGTTTCGTTATCAATCGGGAAGATACCACAGGTTGCACCATACTCCGGTGCCATATTGGCAATGGTGGCCCGATCAGCTAAAGATAAGTGCTCTAAACCCTCACCATAAAATTCAACAAATTTACCGACCACCCCATGCTGGCGCAGTAACTCAACAATTCTTAATACAAGATCTGTTGCGGTTGCACCTTCCGGTAGTTGCCCGGTTAAATTAAAACCGACAACCTGGGGAATAAGCATGGAGACCGGCTGCCCCAGCATGGCTGCTTCTGCTTCAATACCGCCCACACCCCAGCCTAAAACACCCACACCATTAATCATGGTGGTATGTGAATCGGTACCGACTAATGTATCGGGGTAAGCCTGGCGCACGCCATTATTTTCTGCATCAAACACCACTCGGGCGAGGTATTCCAGATTAATTTGATGCACGATACCCATATCCGGTGGTACAACTTTAAAGTTAGAGAAGGCAGTTTGCCCCCATTTTAAAAAGCTGTAACGTTCCTGGTTGCGTTGGTATTCCATTTCCGCATTTTTTGTGATTGCATCTTTGTTGCCAAAAGAATCAATTTGCACTGAATGGTCAATCACCAGTTCAGCGGGCTGTAAGGGATTAATTTTATCCGGGTTCCCCCCAAGTGTTTTCATGGCTTCACGCATGGCGGCCAGATCCACGACGGCAGGAACACCAGTGAAATCCTGCATTAAAACGCGAGCAGGGGTAAAAGCAATTTCGGTTGCAGGTGTGGCCTTGGGATCCCAGTTGGCCATTGCCTGTATATCGGCATCGGTCACATTGACACCATCGTAATGTCGAAGAAGGTTTTCGAGCAGAATTTTTAAAGAAAAAGGAAGATCTTCAGCCCCTTTGATGCTATCAAGACGATAAATCTCGTAGTCGTTTCCACTAACAGTAAGGGTTGATTTTGCGTTATTGCCCATGAATTCTCCTTCATAATGCACTTTAACTAAAGTGCAAAATTGTAATAAAAATAGTTAGTTAGCAATTAATATTAATTTAAGTGCTTAGGTAAGAATAAGCTTTTATTTTACAATTTTAAAGGGTTGCGCGCACAGCAAAAAAGCGGCCGACGATGGCGGCCGCTTTTTAAGGCGATAATCGGTTTTATCCGTGATACGGAACGGCAGGCACTGAGGAATTTTTTGACGTTTTTTATATTCTCCATGTAGAGGGTAATGACGGCGATCTGCTCGTTGCCGCCTAGGTAGTCAAACAAGCCGCCGAAATCAATGTCCCACAAACTGCCGATGCTGACCACATG
>JALXDW010000342.1:525-4693 GCA_027070385.1 Chromatiales bacterium | reverse complement strand
GGCATATCCTGTCCGCAGTTCTTTGCCAGTTGAAATGTTTTACCCATTTCATAAGCCAGGGACTCACTGCGCAAACGAAAAGCGTCTTTAGACAGAGAAGCCTGATCCGCAAAAACCAAAATAGAGATTACCCACATAAGCAGAATCGCCACAAATTTTTTCATGACCCACTCCTTGGTTAACATCTAATATAACATGTCAGACGCGGCTTGTTTATTTGTTTAGCAAGCTTACAACTTTTTTATTCTTTCGCCAGCAACATAGAAAAAATATTCACTTCAAGGAACATAACGATATGCACCACTGTCAGGTGGGACTGAATAATTGTTGCCAACATAATCGGTTATTATGCCACTACCCGTTATTCCCAACCCGCGACATGAAGAACGGCTGGTTAAGGTAAAATCGTCGGATGCTGGATTTGTTAAAGCAACCGGCAAGCTTCCCACCCCGTTTGCTTCAAACCCTGTACCACTGTTAAAACTGGCAACAGTGGAGTACGTTGTACTGTTGAAACCAAACATATTCGTTGTATCATTATAACAATTATTATTCACTGTCGGATTGGTTAAGGTGCCATTGACAAACAGATGCGTCATTGCACTGCTACTGTAAAACAGATTATTTTGAATCGTTGCAACGCCTGTCTGTGAAAATATCGCAAGGTTAATGACTGAATTATCCACCAACGTATTATGAAATAAAATTATCCCGGCAGCAGCAGGTGCATTATAAGAAATACCGTATCCGGCATTTTTATAAATAAGTGATATCGCTAAATCCAGTTTTAATGTGCTGGCGCTGGCATCAGCCAGGTTAACACCCATTTTATCATTGCTGGCAATTTTAAGTCGTCGTAGCGTGACAACACCACTTTCGCCAGCCAGTGATATGCCATCCCCCGCTGAATTCATCACTGATGATGTTGAGACAGAAACGTCATTTAACGTACCCGCTCCACTATCCGCTTTTATCCGAATCCCGTGTCCTTCAGTATCATAGCGACGCCCACTCCATCCTTTACCCATTGAGTCGATGGTTAGACCACTTAACTGGATATTACTGATGGCACTGCCAGTGGTTCCACCATTTGACAATACCGATAACTCAACCCCTGAAAACCCACATCGACTTAACGTGCTGTTAGTAAAATCAATACCGGATGCACTCTGGTTGGAAACAAATGTTTGTGCTGTTAAACAGGAATCAAATATATCGCTGATCGTTGCATTGTTTACCGTACCGTCCACCGAACTGTTCGCAAACTCAATACCATTACCTGCATAGATATAGTCGGGGGGAGCCGATGGGTTCGCAGCAATCACTGCACCACCAATAGCTGTGATTGTTATATTTTCCGCTTTGCAACGTGTACAGTTTAAAAATTGAATACCATGTAAACTGTAGCCCTGTATCGCAATATTCCTGATTGTAATGTCTGTTAAGCCGTTGGCTTTAATACCAATCAGTTTCGTTGTAATTGTATAAGGGTTGGATAATGAAGCCGGTTTTATATAAATTCGCCCACTGCCGTAGTCATAAGCATAGCTGCCTGTCGCAGCACCTGAAAAGGTTGTGGATATATCTGTCTGCCACGGCAGGAATGCCATTACCGAACCATTTTCACTGACATTCCCCAGGCCTTCGCCACTCGCTAATGTCGTATCGCTGTAATAAATTCCACTTCCAATATTATTTAAAATGGTCAGTGACGTTGCACCATTCAAAACCGGGGCAGCACCGACACCATACGCATCCAGAGTAATATTGCTATTGGGCAAAACCAGAGATTCATTCCAGCTTTCACCACGTTTTAGAAAAATTTGAGCAGGTAAATTAAGCGAAGCCGTTGTGATTTTATTCAGTGTTTTCCAGGCCGTTGTTCGTGATAACCCATTTGCGCTATCAGAGCCGGCACTTGCATCAATATAATATTCTGTAAAACCGGTTCCTCTGCCAGCTTGCCCGCCCCCCGTGCTTGCACCACCGCCACATGCACTCACAATAAGCACAGACAAAAAAAGAATTAACAAACTAGTATGATGACACCCCATGGCGCCAGTATAGAAAAAAGGGGATTTATTTACTTCGACCCGGTTCAAATTTAGCAGGAATACGTGAACAAATTCACAAAAAACCGGTATATATGTCAATATGAGAATAAATTATTGATTATATCCATATAATACAATAACTTACAAAGAATAAATGGCGGAGAGGGTGGGATTCGAACCCACGGATCGTTTCCAATCGCCGGTTTTCAAGACCGGTACTTTCGGCCAGCTCAGTCACCTCTCCGAATTAGAACTTGAATTTTGTCCGGGCTGCCCCAACATCAGTTCAAGGTGCGGCAGAATACCCTAAGATCACGCCTTTTGCTAGTAGTAAAAGCTAAAAATTTGCAACTTAAAGGCTTGATATTAGAAACTATTTCGGTATTCTGTGGACTAAATATTAAGAAATTAACTTTTGAGGAAGAATCACTATGTTTCCAAACCAACCTGCTGTAACTCGTACATCTAGTTCAGTTTTAGCAACCAACAAAGTACTTAAAAATACTTACCTGTTATTGTCGATGACGCTGATTTTTAGCTCTATTACAGCCTATATCGGTATTGCTAGCGGAGCTTCTCAAGGTGGAGCGCTTATCGCAAGTATTGTAGCCATTGCAATGCTCTGGTTTGTTCTTCCACGTACAGCAAATTCAACCGCAGGTATTCCTGTTTTATTTGCCATTACCGGCCTGCTCGGCTATGGCCTTGGCCCGATGCTTTCATACTACCTGGCCATGTCCAATGGCCCAACACTGGTGATGACAGCACTCGGTGGTACCGGTGTTATATTCCTTGGTCTATCGGGTTACGCACTAACAACCAAAAAAGACTTCAGCTTTATGGCCGGTTTTATGATGGTGGGCATGTTTGTTGTCATCATTGCGATGATAGCCAATATTTTCCTGAACATTCCAGCTTTATTCCTGGCTTTGAATGCAGCCATCATTATGATTATGGCGGGTTTCATGTTAATGCAAACTTCAGCCATTATTCATGGCGGTGAAACAAATTACATTATGGCAGCAGCCAGTTTGTTTTTGTCACTGTTGAATATGTTCCAGGCTTTATTACATTTATTGGGTGCATTTAGTGACGATTAAGTCTTTACTTGCTTTTAAATGATAAAAAGCCTCAGCTTGTCTGAGGCTTTCTTTTTTTTATAACATGCAAGTGAACCCGTTAAAGCAACGACAACCCAATAGTTTAAATATTAAATTGATGAGGCAAAAAGATGAACTGGTTACAAATTGGTAGCGCTCTATTTGGTATTGCCATGCTGGTATTTATTTTCCCGCGAATGCGCTATGCAATGAAACATAGCCCAAAAGGCACAATGAAAGACTGGCTGAGTTACCTTTTTCCATTAGGGTTTATTGTTTTATTTGTGGTGTTTTTGATTATGAGTGTAAGGTAATTAAACAACCACCTTAAATTCGTCCTTTTTAAAAACTGGACTGACTGACCGTAAGCTAAGTACCGAAGATATCCCACTGATAACAATAAAGAACGACTAAAAAACATTAATGTGTATTTGCACGAATCGCTTGATCCAATGCATGAATCCATTGATTATATAATTTGTGTATGTGCTTACCATCGTACTTCAAGTTAGTACTGTTCTTATATTTAATCCTGTAACGATTTGCGTCGTAAAAAATATCCACTTGAGCCATATACGATACCGGTTCCACCATACGGTTTGTGTACAGGTATTTAGTCAACTTTTTGGTCGCAACGATATGGCCTTTATCCTTTTCATAGCCTTGCCAGTTTAATGATGCAAGCCCGGCCATGATGCCTTCTCGAGCCTTATCAACCGAGCTGGCTGTAATGGCTGCTGATAGATCATTTTGAATCAGTTGTGTCCTGCAACCCACCGCTAAAATTAGCAGTCCGGAAAGCACAAGACCTCTAAACGATCCTTTTATAATTTTACCCATAGCCTGATTCTTTAAATTTAGTCATTGCAAACGATAACACAGTTGAAAAGTGTATTTTATGGGATAAAGGAAATTTCAAGATTATTCCCAAGTTGATTCCATGGCATGATCAAAAAAGGCCTACCTTTCGGTAAGCCTTTGATTTAACACCTGAATAATGGCGTCCCCAAGGGG
>JALXDW010000342.1:0-515 GCA_027070385.1 Chromatiales bacterium | reverse complement strand
GCCAACTAGACGATGGGGACGCAGAGGTAAAACTCAACTCACTGAGTGTGTCAATGCGTCGTTTGAATTTGTTAACAGTTGGTAGCCTAGATATGCCAACCCAAATTCGATTCCTTGCGGAAACTGGTGGAGCTAGGCGGGATCGAACCGCCGACCTCTACACTGCCAGTGTAGCGCTCTCCCAGCTGAGCTATAGCCCCGCAAAAGAAGGGCGCACTTTACGCGAGAGGAGGAAATGTGTCAAGAATAATTATCGCTTTAATTAACTAATTTTCAATCACTTAGCGTAAAAGGTGAATTTATTTTTATTAGCCCTTTTGTTCTATCTTCGCCCAGGTATCCCGGAGGGTAACGGTACGGTTAAATACCGGTTTTTCACCCTGATTTAAGCTGGAATCACGGCAAAAGTACCCTTCTCGTTCAAATTGGAAGCTGTCTCCCGCTTTGGCGTCGGACAGACTGGCTTCAACATAAGCCGTTTCCAGTCGTTTTAATGACTCGGGGTTAATAAAGTC
>JALXDW010000341.1 GCA_027070385.1 Chromatiales bacterium | reverse complement strand
CATTTTCCCCCGAACACTGATTTTTAACACGGGATCCCGCCCGTGATGGGCAACACTGAGTTCATTGGCATTAATCGCTTTTTCTTCATTGCGTAAAATGGGTGGACTTTTTTCCAACAAACAATAAAGCATAAACGCCCGTAAAAAATAAAGTTGTTCACGCTCAATGCCGGTTGGTGTAAAGGGATTAACATCCAGCGAACGTAACTCAACATACCTGACACCACGCCGGGACAATGCAAGTGATGGCTTTTCATTGCCCATTAAAATTTGCTTAGGCCTTACTGTTGAATAATATTCATTCTCTATTTGTAAAATATTGCTGTTTAACTGGCGATAATTACCATCCACTTTCACACCAATTTTTTCATATTCAGGGCAAGATGTTTCCGTTGCATAGCGTAAACTGTTTACATATTCATTCAGACTATTGTAATTGGCAACCACACCCATCTCGTTTTCTTTATTGTTCTGATAACCGATGTCTCCCATACGCAATGAGGTTGCAAAAGGATGGTAATACGTGTTTTCGTTAAAGACTTGCAAGGTTGTTTGCTGCCCATGCAAAAATGATTTACATACCGCAGGGGATGCACCAAATAAATACGGTACTACCCAGCCAAAACGCTGCAAATTTCTTAATACACCAAAATAGGACTCGGAGATAAACGTTTGTGTTGACTCTTTATTTTCTTCGACAAGCTGATAGGCCGCCCAGAAATTATCAGAAAATGAATGGTTAAAGTGAACACCCGCTATCACTTGCATGACCCGGCCATAACGATAACCCAGACCACGTCGGTATATATGCTTCATCTGGCCACTATTGGAACGACCATAATTTGCAAGTGGAATACTGGTTTCACCAGCAACCACACACGGCATACTTGCCGACCACAACAGTTCATTGTCGAGGTTATTGTAGACAAATTTTTCTGTTTTACGCAGGAAGTCGAGAGCAGCATCAACCGAAGCACATGGAGGTGTAATAAATTCCAGCAACGCTTCCGAATAATCTGTTGTAATATAAGGATGTGTCAAGGCCGAGCCTAACTGCTCAGGATGAGGTGCCTGAGAAATGAGGCCCTCACTGTTAACCCGCAAACATTCCTTTTCAAGCCCGGTTAAACTGGACTGCAATGCATCAATGGCTTGGGCATTGATAATTTTTGAAATACGCTCTTCAACCAGAGTGGGCACAATCTAACCTTGAATAATATAAACACCGCGATCATACATAAAAAGGTATTGCACTGTACAGCACTGTGTAAAAAACTGCTCTATAAAAAACATCAAAAAATCGTACGTGTCAGTCACAAAGGAAAACTGACACTAAATAAGTGCCAGTAAAAAGAACAAGAAACTGGCATGAGGTTTAGGGGGAGTCTGGTTGAAAAAAATCAGAAAAAATCATAAGTGTCAGTAACAAAAGAAAACTGACACTAAATAAGTGCCAGTAAAAAGAAGAAGAAACTGGCACTAAAAAACCCCGCTAACGCGGGGGGAGGGGAAAAGACTCATGCGAGTCCAGGGTTAAAAAGGGTATAGCAGTGAATCTTCAGGCTGACATAACAGCCGTGTGTTCAATCACGTTATAGTTTGTTAACGGTTCACGCAAGCTTAATGGCAACGTTGCTTTAACACACTCTTCAGCAAGACGCATATAATCAAGTGCAGCATTGGATTTAGAATCATAAGCCCACACCGGTAAACTGTAACAAACCGATTCTTTTAAACGCACGGTATGATGGATCATGATGGGTAAGACATTGTCCGGGAAACGTTCCCATATTTTTCGCAGGAATGTACGTGATATCCGGGTACGATTATCAACCATGGTTGGCAGCACTTTAAAAGGTAACAATTCACCTCGACGTGCCTGCAAATGTTCTATTGTTTCACTAATGCGCTCAATGCCATCAAGTGAAAACAAACTCATTTCAATAGGAATAATAACTTCATTCGATGCTAACAACGCATTCACTGACAAACGCCCTAACGCAGGCGGGCAATCGATAATAATAAAATCATAGGAAACATCAAGCGGGTGTAATAAATGTGCCAGTTCTTCTTCCTGGGACCAGTCCGACAAGTGATGCTCTGCAGCAACCAATGCCATTGAACCTGGAATAAGATCCACATTCTTGTAAACATCGTGCTGGATCACATCACGAATACTACGCTGGCCAGAAAATACATTGTAAAGCGTTGGCAATTCATCGCCACATTTACCAAACCCAAGAGAAGCATGACCTTGAGCATCCATATCAATCAACAAAACACGTTGAGAAAGATGCCCCAGGCAAGCAGCCAGATTAATTGCTGTTGTCGTTTTTCCACATCCTCCCTTCTGATTGGCTATTGATATAATTTTCATTTTGTATCCTCCCCTGCCGTAGCAGCGACTGTTCTTTCAAATAAAATAGAAAACGGTTACTGACTGTTTTCCGTATTAACCCTGTCTCTCCTTAAATGGCTTTTCTATCTATATTTGTTATGTTCGGTTCAAATAAATCATCTTGCTCAACAACCAGCTGTAATGTGTCGGGATACTGTTGCACGATTTCTTTTTCCAACTCGGCCACTTCCAGTATCCATTCCTGGCCGGTCAGTGCATCCAACGCCATTCCCTGATGAAAAACCAACACCACATCCCCTGTTGCAATCACCTTTAATTCACTAAAGGGTTGTTGCTGCAAGGGCAGATATTGCAGCAAGGCTAAAATACTTTTACGGATTTTTTGTAGCGATACACCATGATCCAATAGTTGTTTCACTGTTTTTAAGGCAATAAGATCTGTAAACGAATATCGCGCATGACCACCTTGCGTGGTAGCGGAAGGTTTTATCACCTCGGTGCGCCGCCAGTAATTAAGCTGCCGCGCTGTAAGGCCGGTAATATTGACAACTTGCTGCCGGCTAAAGCCCGTATGTAATCGTGTATTAGCCATTCAGCAAATACTCATTTAAAAATATTGTTATAAACAATAGCTGTTATTTATGATAAATCAAGAATTGCTACAAAAAAGTGGTATTTTTGTCACGTTTTAATATTACAAATCAAAGTGATAGGCACCAGTTGCAACCACCGTTACACTCTGAGCATCCATAACAATAAACACCGACTCGGGGATAAAAATGAAAGCGATCTTACTGCCCACCTTCCTGCTGTTGTTTTTTCCACAAACCAGTCAGGCAGATACTCAACGTGTCAAAATTCCTGCAGGCGACTTTCTGATGGGCTGTTCTGAAAATGACAGCCACTGCGATAAAGATGAGGGGCCTCAAGGTGGCAGCAAGGTTTTTGTTAAAACCTTCTATATCGACAAAAAAGAAGTCACGGTAAAAGATTATCGCAACTGTATCAAAGCAGGAAAATGCAAACGCCCGAAAGATTATAAGCGCAATCAATACTGTAACCTGGATGCCCCCAACCGGGACTCTCACCCCATTAATTGTGTTGACTGGCAAGATGCTGTTGATTACTGCGCAACACAAGGTGGCCGTTTACCTTATGAGGCTGAATGGGAAAAGGCAGCACGTGCGGGTTCCACCACACCTTACCCCTGGAAAGCCCATCATGGTTTCAAGGTCAGTTGTCAACAAGCCATATTGGATGACGGGAAAACCCGGGGTTCCAAGGGAGATGAACTCGATGGCTGCGGTGAAGACCATAGCTGGCCGGTTGCCAGTCGCCCTGCCAATCAATACGGCCTTTATGACATGCACGGCAATGTCGGGGAATGGCAGGCCAACGGGTATTTAGCCAATGCCATTACGGCTTATTATACCAAAGGTGATTTAACCGCTGCCAAAATTGGAAAACAGCGTCTGGTGCGTGGCGGCTCCTGGGACGAAAATAGCCAGAATCTGCGCAGCTCTTTCAGAAATGTTAAGCCCCCGGTAAGTGGACAGTCGGTGTATGGTTCCATTGGTTTGCGTTGTGTTTACGATAATTAGCCGTGCGGGGCTTAAATAAAAGCGATTAACAAAGCCTTACTATAAGTATATTACCCTATACTTATAATTCAGAAATAAAATCAAAAATAGCGTAAAATAACCACTCATGTAGTATCAAGTAAGGGTCCTTTTTATGTTATTCACCTCTCTCAATCCATTTCTTTCCCGATTATTCAGCATCATTGCTGGCAGCCTGTTTGTTTATTCACTCAGCTATGCTGCAACAGATAAAAACACCATCAGCTGGGCTGGTTGCGGTATCACCAAGAAAGCGTTTATGAAGGAAATCTCCAAAGCCTATGAAAAAAAGACCGGTATCAAAATTGTATTAAATGGTGGGGGGGCAACGCGTGGTATTCGTGATGCAGCAACATTAAAAATGGATCTTGGTGGTGCCTGTCGAATGCGTTTACCAGAGGTTGACCGTGTCGAACTGCACGCTTCCTTGCACCCGGTTGCATGGGATGCATTAGCCATTATCGTAAACAAAAAAAATCCGATAAACACTTTGTCGACCAAACAAATTAAAGCTATTTATACCGGCAAAATTACCAACTGGAAACAAGTTGGAGGTAAAAATGCTGAAATCCATTTGTATGTTCGACGTGGTACAATTTCCGGTGTAGGTTATGCCATTCGGCAGTACATTTTTAAAGATCGTAATAAAAAATTCAAAACCAAATCCAAATACATTACAAAATCATCTGGCCCGTTAGAAAAAGCTGTTGTCAAAGATATT
>JALXDW010000340.1 GCA_027070385.1 Chromatiales bacterium | reverse complement strand
GAGTATTATTGTCCGGTGGTCTGGACTCGAGTTTACTGGTTGGTTTGTTAGCCGAGGCCGGGGTGAAGGATATTCGTACCTTTTCAATCGGTTTTGAAGATCAACCTGAAGAAAAAGGCAGTGAATTTGAATTTTCAGATGCCGTTGTCGAACGTTACAAAACAAACCATCAAAAGATACAAATACCCAATGCTGAAGTATTAAAACGTTTACCTGAAGCGGTGCAGGCGATGTCCGAACCGATGGTGGGGCAGGATGCGGTGGCCTTTTATTTATTGTCTGAACAGGTATCGAAACATGTCAAAGTGGTGCAAAGCGGCCAGGGTGCGGATGAAGTGTTTGCCGGTTATTTCTGGTTTCCCCAAATTCAGCAAGATAACCTGACCCAGGGTGTTGAACGATTTGCCAAATATTATTTTGATCGTGATCACAGTGAATTTCTTGAAACTGTCAGTGAAGATTATCGCGGGGAGGATTACACCTCGAAAATTATTCAGGATTTATTGGCGCGTCCACAGGCCGATACGTTTATCGACCGGGTTTTGCATATGGATGTGAATACGCTGGTGGTTGACGATCCGGTCAAACGTGTTGATAACATGACCATGGCCTTTGGTCTGGAAGCAAGGGTGCCTTTTTTAGACCACCATCTTGTTGAACTGGCGGCTAAAATGCCACCTGAAATGAAATTACAATCCGGTGGCAAGCATGTATTGAAAAAAATTGCTCGAGGTATTGTGCCGGATGCAGTGATTGACCGACCTAAAGGGTATTTCCCGATGCCGGCATTGAAATATGTACGTGGTGAATTCCTTGAATTTATGCAGGGGATTTTAAACAGCAGTGCGTGTATTAACCGGGGTATTTATAACCGTGCCTATGTTGAGAAGTTACTAAAAAAACCGGATGAATATTTTACCCGTTTGCAGGGCAGTAAATTGTGGCATCTGGCATTACTTGAATTCTGGTTTCAGACACATCTGGATTAGGGCAATCGAATGTGGCCGGTTTGTAAAACGACTTACTTGGGTATTTTGTGCTGCTCTGCCAAAAACAGGAATGATGGCAACATCTTATTCATGATTAAGCATCGCAATTTTAGGCCGGCTTTAGTATCCTGACGCAGATGATAGATGAAGAAAATAATACTATTCACACGCGTTTTCGTGGTTTTTTGCCGGTGGTGGTCGATGTTGAAACCGGTGGTTTTAATGCCAATAAACATGCTTTGCTGGAAGTGGCGGCTGTTCCTATTCTGATGAAAGCCGATGGTACCGTCGGTATGGGAAAAACAATTTCCTGCCATGTGGAGCCTTTTCCCGGTTCGGCAATGGAGGAAGAAGCCCTACAATTCACCGGGATTGACCCCTACAATCCGTTTCGTATGGCGTTGCCGGAAAAAGAAGCCCTGGAACATATTTTTGTGCCCATTCGCCAGTTAATCAAAACAACCCGATGCACTCGGGCTATTTTAGTTGGGCATAACCCCTTTTTTGATTTGGGTTTTATCAAGGCAGCTGCAGAGCGTTGTAAAATAAAGAAAAACCCCTTTCATCAGTTCAGTACTTTTGATACAGCCACACTGGGTGGCCTGGCCTATGGTCAAACGGTATTGGCCAAAGCCGGTAAAGCTGCGGGTATCGAATGGAATAATAGTGAAGCGCATTCAGCCATTTACGATACTGAAAAAACAGCGGAGTTGTTCTGTAAAATAGTCAATACTTGGGACAGCGCCTTCAAACCACAGCAAGAAGAAAATGGTGCCATTGGTCGTTGAAAAAAAAGCCCTGCTCAATGTTACTTGAGCAGGGCTTTGTAGTGAACGGTGGATGGGGAAGGTTATTCGCCTACGGCTTCTGTCACCATTTTTTGTAAATCACCTTTTTGGAACATTTCCAGAGTAATGTCACAGCCTCCAATCAGTTCGCCATTAATATAAACTTGTGGAAACGTTGGCCAGTCGGCATAACGGGGCAGGTTTTCAAAAATTTCGGGGTCAGCCAATACATTGACATGAGCGAACTCTTTGCCACATGCCATAAGTGCTTCCGCTGTTCTGCTTGAGAAACCACATTGAGGGAGTTGTGGTGTGCCCTTCATGAACACAACAACCGGGTTGTCATTTACAATTTTTCCAATACGTTCTAATACATCCATCATGGTACCTCGAATAAGTTGAATGATAATAAGCGTATACTAATATATATTGCCGGCAAAAGGAATTCCAGAGTAATTTACTCGGAAATTCAGTGGCTTAGCTTATCTGCAAGGAGAGTCGATAAGCTGGATCAGGGGCGGGTTTTAAGAATAATGTTCAAAACTGTGATAAATGCACACAACAAAGGTGCATAGCTCACATGATTTTTCTTGGCTTTAGACTAAAATTCCTTAAAACCCAGATAAGGAAAACCAATGACAAAATTATCCTACGCAATGGACGTTGCTGGTAAATGGTTGGAAATTGAAGGTGTGGATATGATTATCCCACGTCCCGATACTAACGAAGTTGTTGTTGTTATCAGTTGTTCCCCCGACAGGCTTAAAAGCACAATACCAACTTCGATCAATGATATCCCTGTCAAAACACGTTATGTAAAGTCACATGCAGCATGACAACGTTATCCGGTTTTTAATCAGTCCCTGGTAAAAACCAGTTGATTTTTACCGTTCTTCTTGCCTTTCAGCATGGCGTTGTCGGCCGCTTTTATAGCTTTGTCAATATTCATACTGTGGTTGCACATGCTGATGCCAAAGGTCAGTGAGATATGATGTTCGGCATCCTTATAACTGAATTTATTTGAATTCAGGTTATGCTGTATGATTTGTATAACCTGTGAGGCCTTTTCCCGATTGGTATCGGGTAAGACAATAATAAATTCTTCACCTCCCCAACGGCCAATGTGATCATCCCGGCGTAACATGTTTTCAATGCAATCAGCCACTGCGACCAATACAAAATCACCACAGTCATGTCCATATTGGTCATTAAAGTTTTTAAAATTATCAATATCTGCCACTATAATTGCCATTTCAGATTTATTGCGTTCGCAGCGCAGAGCTTCCAGTTCAATGCGTTCAATAGTATCTCGACGGTTTGGTAAACCGGTTAATGGATCAGTGCGAGCCAGTTTCTTGATTTGTTCATACGAAACCTGCAAATCTTCCTGAGCACGATTAGCAGCAAGTGCATAATAGAAAGATAAAAATATCAGCACCACATAAAAATAGAAATTATTCATATAAAACAGGTTGTTTAATACGGCACTTGATATTTGCATGGTTGGCGGGTATTCGACTGAATAATATTTTAACCCGAGTGAGAAAAATGTAATGACAATACAAAGTATGATTTTTATCAGGTGTGACCAGTTTGGATAAAAACAGACTAATGGAATTAAAGCCATCAGGTAAACATAAAATCCACTCTCCCAACCAACAAAGTGGGTTGCCAGACTGGCGTGAACCGGTATTTCAACCAGCATTAACAGTAAGGCAATTTGATGCCAGCGTTTACGGTTTAAGATAAATGCGGTCAGAAAGACCAGCGAACTTAGAATATTGTATTTCATCATAAACGTATTACCAAGATAACTGAATAAATAGATAAATGATGAATGAATAAGAACACCGAGAAAGTAACTGTAATTTGTTACAAAAAAGAAACGAAAAAATCGAGGCTCAATTTCTCTGGGATGAAGTATATTTTTCAGTTTCATAAAAATATAGTGATAACAATACAGTGGTATTGACTACTTGGAGTGAAATTATCAATGTGAATATATAATGGTTACTTCTATATTGCTTTCAGTTAAAACCTTATCTTTAATATTAGTATGCGGCTCGCAGGCTGTCAAAGAATGCCGTTATATTTTTCCGCTAAAGCATTGATTAGGGTAGAAAGGAGATTGCTTTATCATTGACTAATGAATAGCGATAGATATTTGCCTGTATAATAACCGGTACTGATAGCGCTCAGTACCGGTTATCAGATTGTAGTTAGTAGCAGATTTGTCGCAGGCTTCCTGCACTTGTCACATAACTGAAACAAATGGAACCTCTTGTTTTAATGACAGAGACAGATTTCAAATCTAGCACAGCACCACCTTCAAATCCTTTACATACCTTGCCTTTTTGGCCTGCAAATGTGCAAGGTGTTCCGGGTTTTCCATTTTTGTCAACTAATGTTATATCCCCATTTTTGTTAATCAATAGAGCCGCTGCAACTGATTCTGTATGGAAACGGTTTAATAAATCCTTGCTTAATACTACATGGTCTTTCGCAGCAGAAAAACTGATACCTATAAATAAAAGTAAAGCAATAATGATGGTGTAAAGTATTTTTATATTTTTCATAGTGTATTCTCCCTTTTGGTTTTGTGTTTAAAAAGTAAAGGTGGCTCGTAAAGTAATGCCACGGTCATGTTGAATAGAGGGTTGTTGTGCAGTGGTACTTCTAAAAGTTGTGTCCTGGTATTTAAAGTCCTTGTCAAAAAGGTTGTTGATAATCAAGCTTAATTTTCCGTTACGCTTAGGTAAATCATAACTGATAACAGTATCAATAATTGTAAAGCTGTCATGCAGTGTATTATTTTGTGTGGCTGAGACAGGTTGGATAATATCCTGGTCATAATAGGTTGCTACAAGTTTATAGCTTGTTTTGTTGTCACTGTTGTAAGTTAAACTGAGCGGATATTTGGTTGTGGTCATTTGC
>JALXDW010000339.1 GCA_027070385.1 Chromatiales bacterium | reverse complement strand
GTCATAAACCGGTAAAATATGTGCACCCGGCATACCAAAAATGGTTTCGATGCCCAAGCGTTCAATGTATTTTACGATTAACTCACTGACTGTTATTTTCATTTTATTACTAATCTGTATTCAGTCTGTTCAATATACAAGCCATAAAAATACACATCGATTGTACTGAATACCAGCCTCCATAAGCATGGGACAGCATTAAAATTTATTCTGAAATAGCATTACTCAATACAAAAAAAGCCTGTGGTCAGCAGGCTTTTTTGTTTATATCAGTCGCGATCCTAAATTTTATATGGATCACGAAGGATAATGGTTTCATCACGATCTGGGCCGGTTGAGATAATATCAATCGGCACACCAATCACTTCTTCAATTTTTTTGATATAGGCTTTGGCATTATCCGGTAATTCGTCAAAGGTTTTAACTCCGACTGTACTTTCAGTCCAGCCCGGCATTTCAATATACTTGGGCTTGCACTGCTCGTAGGCATCGGCACCAATCGGTGGAGCATCAACAGCAACCCCATCGTGATCATAACCGGTAGCAATTCGTAATGTTTCAATACCATCCAAAACATCCATCTTTGTTAAACAAATACCGGTTAATGAATTAATCAGAGCCGAACGGCGTAAACAAACCGCATCTAACCAGCCACAACGACGTGCGCGGCCGGTGGTTGCACCAAACTCATGCCCTTGTTTGGCCAGGTAAGCACCGATGGGATCATTCAAGCCTTCACCATCATAAAGTTCCGTTGGGAAAGGACCCGCACCGACTCGTGTTGTATAAGCTTTGGTAATACCTAACACATAATCAATATCACAAGGCCCAACACCGGTACCGGTTGCCGCACCACCGGCGGTAGGATTTGAAGATGTCACATAAGGGTAAGTACCATGATCAATATCCAGTAAGGTCCCTTGCGCACCTTCAAACATAATGTCTTTACCCTCGGCACGCATTTTATGTAACTCACCCGTAACATCCGTCACCATCGGACGAATACGTTCAGCGACTTCCAGACCAAAATCGAGTACTTGCTGAAAATCAACCGTATCCACTTTAAAGTAATTTTTAAGTGCAAAGTTATGATAGTCCAGTACTTCGCCCAAGCGTGCAGCAAAACGTTCACGATGTAACATATCACCGACTTTTAAACCGCGACGTGAAATTTTGTCTTCGTAAGCCGGGCCAATACCGCGACCGGTTGTACCAATGGCTTTTTTACCACGTGCAATTTCACGCGCCTGATCCAGAGCAATATGATAAGGAAGGATTAATGTACAGGCTTCACTGATAAACAAACGGCCATCGGTTTTTACACCACTTTCTTCAAGCATATCCAGTTCTTTAATCAGCGCATCGGGCGCCAATACAACGCCATTACCAATCATACATTTAACATTGTCACGTAAAATACCGGAAGGAATTAAATGTAAAACTGTTTTTTTGCCGTCAATAACCAATGTATGGCCTGCATTGTGTCCACCCTGAAAACGAACGACCGCATCGGCTGTTTCTGTTAACAGATCAACAACTTTACCTTTACCTTCATCGCCCCACTGTGTACCGACGACTACGACATTCTTACCCATGACTCAATCCAACCTGTTTATCTACTATAATTAAAATTTTAAAGTTCTTTAACCGACCAGCTGTTACCATCTTTTACAATGATTCGATCACATTGCATGGCGGCTGCATCCCCATTTTGATTAACCAGAGCTACGACAACCCGTTCACCACTGGCACGTAACTGTGCGATAAAATCCAGGAGTGCTGGCTCATTATCTGAAGGAGAAAATATGCCCGGCTTCTGTTTGCTTTTAAGTTGACCTAAAGAAACCAGCGTTTTCAAATCGGCACTAAAACCGGTTGCCGGTCGTGCGACACCAAAGTCTTTACCAATATCATCATAACGACCACCTTGAGCAATCGCCTGGCCTTGCCCCGGAGTATATGCAGCAAAAATAACACCCGTATGGTAATTGTAACCACGTAATTCTGACAAATCGTAATGCAACTTCACATCAGCTACTTGCAGCTTAAATTGTTCAGCAATATCTTGCAGGTTTCTAATAGCCGCTAAAACGGATTTATCTGCTTTTGCAAAAATTTTAGCTGCTTTTTCAAATACTTCTTCACCACCATTCAAATCGGGCAAACTGACAAGCATGTCCGCTATCGGTTTTTTTAATTTCCATTCGGTCATTAAATCAGCCAATTCAGGTTTTGCTTTACGTTGCAAAACATCAAACAACTGATTTTCCTGTTCCTTCGAAAGCCCGGCTTGCCTGACAAGTTCTCTGAAAATACCGGCATGACCAAGATCAATATAAAAGGTCTCCATACCGGTCAGTTTGAGTGTTTCAACCATTAAAGCCAGAATTTCAACATCACTTTGAGTCCCTTTATGCCCATACAGTTCGGCACCGATTTGCAATGGGCTACGAGAGGCCGAAAATCCCTGAGGACGTGTATGCAAAACAGTACCCAAATAGCATAAGCGTGTTGGTATATTCTGTTTCAAGTGGTGTGCTTCGATGCGTGCAACCTGTGGTGTCATATCTGCACGAATGCCCATCATACGGCCTGTCAGTTGATCGGTTATTTTAAATGTTTGCAAGTCCAGATCATGCCCTGTTCCGCTCAGCAATGACTCCAGATATTCGACCAGTGGCGGCATCACCAGATCATAACCCCAGCAGGTATACATATCGATCAGATTACGACGAAGCTCTTCTAACAACATAGCCTGTGCCGGAAGTACTTCTTCAATACCTTCTGGTAATACCCAACGATTATTTAATGTCATGGTCTTAAATCTGTTATTTATAAAATCTAGTTCTTTAAGATATAAAGCAAAAATGTACCTAACAACATGCTGAACAGACCCCAGGTTCTGATATGTTTGTTATCCATTTGCAAAAACATGGACAATGCCTTCTTATAACCACCGGGGTTGATGGTTGGCAATAATCCCTCTATCACCAACACAAGCGAAATCGCTACAAGAAACTCTTGCCACATAATGAATTCCAATCAAGAATGTTATTTTGCTTTCTTAAAGTACTTAAAGAACTCGGAATCCGGCTGTATCACCAACAAATCATTTTCACTTGAAAATGAAGTACGGTACGCATTTAAACTACGATAAAAAGCATAAAATTCTTTATCCTTATTATAGGCCTCTGCATATATTGCAGCTGCTTTTGCATCACCATCACCACGTGTTTTTTGTGCGCTACGATAAGCTTCCGCCAAAATAATAGTACGTTGGCGATCGGCATCGGCCTTAATACGTTCAGCGGCTTCTGCACCTTTTGAACGAAATTCTTTGGCAACCCGGGTTCGTTCTGCAACCATACGGCGATAGATAGAAGCACTGATAGATTGCTCATAGTCCATTCGTTTTACACGAACGTCCACGATTTCAATACCAAAGTTTTTAACGCCAATATTACCAATGTCTTTGGTTCTATCCATTAAGGCCCGACGTTCACCAGAGATAACTTCCTTGACTGAGCGACTACTCATTTCTGAACGCAAACCATCATTTACAATAGTGTAAATTCGCGTTCGTGCTGTGCTGACACTGCCATTCATGGATTTATAAAAGGCTTCAACATCATTGATACGCCATTTTACGAAGAAGTCGACCAGTACATTTTTCTTTTCTTTGGTCAGGTATCGTGCAGGACGTGCATCCAGAGTCAGAATACGACTGTCGTACTTGCGTACGTTATTCACAAAAGGAACTTTCCAGTGCAGGCCCGGTTTGTAGTCTGACTTTACGATTTCACCCAGACGAAATTTTATCGCCAGTTCTGTTTCAGAGACAACAAACAGAGCACCATTGATAACAAATAAAACAATACCGACAAACACGGCAACAAAGATTGAACGTGAACTCATTAGCGCACCTCCCTACTACGTGAACGACGGTCAAATCGTGATGATGATGGTGGTGTCGATGTTGCTCCATCATTCACATCAGTGGTGGATTCAACCGCTGATGATGCCGATGTGGCGCGACGATGGGAGAGTATTTTATCAATCGGTAAGTACATTAAGCTGTTGCCCTGTTTTACATCCACCATCACCTTGTTGCTGCGCCGATAGACTTCTTCCATTGTTTCAAGATATAAGCGTTGTCGTGTTACTTTGGGTGCCTTTTTGTATTCGGCCAACAACTTGCTAAATCGTTTTGCTTCACCATCTGCTTTTGCAGTTAGCTCATCACGGTAAGCCAATGCATCCTGTTCGATACGCGCGGCTTTACCTCGTGCTCTTGGCAGAATGTCGTTGGAATATGCTTCAGCTTCATTAATTTTTCGTTCTCTGTCTTCACGTGCCTTAATCGCATCATCGAACGCATGTTGTACCTGTTCAGGCGGTTGTGCGTTTTGCATGTTGACATTGGTGATAATGATACCCGCTTTGTAGCGATCCAGAATATCCTGAATTAACTTTTCTGTATCTGCTGCAATTTGCAAGCGACCATCTTTAATCACCGAGTCCATACTGGCTTTGCCAACGTTTTCTCGCATGGCACTTTCAGTGGCTTGAGTCACAGTCGTATCAGGATCTCTTACATTAAACAGGAAATTTTTGGCATCCTTGATCTTGTACTGTACGGTAAATTCAACGTCGACAATATTTTCGTCTTTGGTCAACATCAGAGCTTCAGAAGATTTACGCCCCAAAATAATTTCC
>JALXDW010000338.1 GCA_027070385.1 Chromatiales bacterium | reverse complement strand
CTTAGTAATTGTTCAACTTTGTCCAGTGGCATCATGTTTGGCCCATCACTTAATGCGTTGTCGGGGTCAGGATGTACTTCCATAAACACTCCGGCAATGCCGGCTGCAATGGCTGAGCGAGCCAATAAGGGAACCATGGTACGATCACCACCGGATGTGCGACCCAAGCCACCGGGTTGTTGCACAGAATGGGTGGCATCAAAAATAACCGGACAACCGGTTTGGCGCATCACGGCCAAGCCGCGCATATCGGAAATTAACGTGTTATAGCCAAAACTGGTACCACGATCACACACCATGATTTGTTCATTACCAGTACTTTTGGCTTTGTCGACCACGTTTTGCATATCCCAGGGAGCCATAAACTGGCCTTTTTTAATATTAACCGGCTTTCCCTGACTGGCAACGTTCAGAATGAAATTGGTTTGTCGGGCTAAAAAAGCAGGGGTTTGCAGTACATCGACGACACTGGCCACTTCATCCAGTGGTGTGTCTTCGTGTACGTCTGTTAACACGGGGAGCCCTATGTCTGTTTTTACTTTCTCTAAAATACGCAGGCCTGCTTCCATACCGGGGCCACGAAAACTCTCCAGGGATGAGCGGTTGGCTTTGTCGAATGAAGATTTAAAGACCAGGCCAATCCCCAGTTTCGAAGTGATTTCTTTAAGGGTGCTGGCTGTCTCCAGAATGAGTTTTTCATTTTCGATAACACAAGGGCCGGCAATAATAAAAAAAGCTTGCTGGTTACCAACGTTGAGTTCATTCAATTTCATTCTGTTTATCACTCCTGTATCCGGATGTTCAGGATACTTTTATTTTTGTATGGGTTCAAATAGAGCCTGAGACCGATATTAAGCGCTGATACTCACATAAAGCCAGCTTAAATAACCAATATAAGCGGAGAGTAATAAAAAGCCTTCAAAGCGGTTAATTCGGCCATCATTCTTAAAACCGTATGCCATTATAAAAAGCGTTACGCTGATGGTGATCATGGTTAAAAAGTCACGTTGTAGTACAACATCATCGAGTTGAATCGGTGTGATCAGTGCGGGAATACCGACCACTGCCAGTAAGTTAAAAATGTTCGAACCAATCACATTACCAATGGCCAGGTCGTGTTCGCCTTTGAGCGCGCTGACAACCGTTGCAGCCAGTTCTGGTAGGCTGGTTCCGAGGGCAACAATGGTAAGACCAATGACTAAATCACTGACGCCAAACAGCTGGGCAACTTCAACCGCACCCCATACCAGTACTTTAGAGCTGAGTAGCAGTAATGCAAAACCTGCTGCCAACCAGAACAGTGAACGCCCCAAGGACATATGCGGGATTTCAGATTCAAATTCATCTTCCAGGGGGTCATGAGATTGCTGGTTGGCTTGTTTGTTTTCGTTAATCCCTATTTTAACCATCCAGCTAAGAATGATAATCAGGCCAATAATTAAAATAACACCATCGGAAAAAGAAAGCTGTAAGTCCCACATTAAAGTCAGTGTAAGCAACATGACCATAAACATAACCGGGTATTCACGTTTGAGTATTTGGGATTTAACCAGTAACGGCGTGACGATAGCCGTTACACCCAGTACCAAAGCTATGTTGGTAATATTGGAGCCCAGTGCATTACCGATAGCCAGATTGGGAGAACCATCGAGGGCAGCGATAATGGAGACCAGTATTTCCGGTGCTGAGGTACCAAAGCCGATAATTGTTAGCCCAATGATCATGGGTGAAACCCCCAGGCAGCGCGCGCTGGCCGCGCCTCCCATCACAAAACGATCCGCTCCCCATAACAAAACAAAAAAACCACCAATAATAGCGAATAAAGGGTAAAGCAGCTGCATAAGCATAAAAATGGGAAGTCCTGTATTTGAATTGTCTGGGGTATGGATGACACAGGGATTACTCTTTCTCGAATAAAGCCCTGTTTAGCCTCATGAGGGCATCATTGTAATGCTTTTTCCAGATCTTCTTCCAGTAAAAGATCTTCAGCCGAATCGCTGGGTGGCGTGGGCTTGGTGTTTTCATCCTGCGGAGGATTCCCGTCATAAATCAAGTGCTTACGACGTTGCAGATACGCATCGCGCAAAAAAGCATAGCGGTCGAAGGCAGCCTGATCGAGTACTTTGGAGGCACCGAGTAAGTCGGCACGGGTATCCACGGCTTTTAAACCAATCGTGGCATAGCGAGCCTCGCTATCACGAATGTCATAAATAGGGTCTGCTTGTGCATCGACCAGTAACCCAGCTGTATCGCGGATAGTGCTTGGGCCAAGAAAGGGCAGCACCAGATAAGGGCCGTCACTGACACCCCAAACGGCCAGCGTTTGGCCGAAATCTTCATGGTGTTTGGGTAATTCCATGTGTGAAGCCACATCAAACAAGCCGAACAAACCAAAAACCGTGTTGACAAAAAAGCGCAGGGAATCATCTCGGGCCTGGCTGAATTTACCCTGAAGCAAATCATTTAAAACAACCAGAATATCTCCCAGGTTACTAAAAAAATTAGAAACACCCGTGCGAACCGGGCTGGGGACATAGTCCTTATAGGCGGCAGCCACGGGTTTGAGTACATGACGATCAACGGCATCATTAAAGGAAAACATTGCACGATTGTAAGATTCAAAGGGGTCGTGTTCGGGGGATGGGCCGTTTACCGACGCGCAGCTGACGGTTGTGGCTGCAATCGCTACCGTTAGCAGTAATGATTTAATTGTTTTGAATACGCACATAGACTGTTCCCAGTTAATAGCTATCCCGCTAAGATTATGATTTTATTTAAGATACTGTAATTATTTTAAGGAATATTATGTGATTTTGTTGGTATTAGCAATTATTCATCACGGAGACTAACCTGAATACTTCAAAGGTGGTTGAAAAAAATACCTGTAGCCGAGTGATTTGAACCTCTTGAAATTCGGGGGAAGGGGTTATCACCATTTTAATTGAGTGGTTACGATTGTGCATGGCAACTCGTCAGTTATTTTTATATCAGCTTGAGTTCATCAATGTTTTCGAGGCTTACTTTTCTGTACTGAACTGTTTCTATTCGTGGGTTATTTTGAATTATTTTTAATTGTGCCACATCGTGTGCAGCGATATTGTGTTATCAGTTTTCCCTTTTTTACATCAAAGGGATTATTTACGGTTTGCCATTTATGAAAGCCACTTTTACATAAGGTTTTTCCTTTATGTTTGTCTTTGAGTCGGGGTTTCTTAAACGGGATAATATCGGCCATGGGCTTGAAATCTATTTGTTGATGTTGATTTAGACAAAGTATAGTCTGTGTTTGCCAATGATATAGTATGGAGTGAATGTGTCTCAACGAGATTATCGAATTTTAATCGGAACAGCCGGTTGGCAACATCCTGAGTGGGGTAACGAGGTTTTTTACCCTGAAGATTTGCCAAAAGACTGGTATTTGTCATTTTACTCCAATGAATTTCCAGTGGTATTGGTGACTGCGCAGCAGTGGTCAGATGTATCAACGACAGAGCAAATTGTCGATGAAATGATTGAACAGGCCTCGGAAGGGTTTAAATGTGTTTTCGAACTGAATTTAGCCGAACAAGAGAGCATTCAAACGCGTCTGGCATTATTGCAAAAAATTGAAAACACTTTGTCAGGTTTGCTGGTGCAAGCAAATCATTCGTTGATCAGTGATGAAAAAAGTCGTGAACAGTTGGCTGATTTGAGCAAGCGGTTTAATGTTTGTCTGGATTTAAACGGTGAGGTTGCAAATGAATCGCTAACGGCTTTTTGTGAGCAGCACGCTATCAGTCTTTGTTGGCGTGGTGAACAGCAGCAAGTACTGCCGGATAACGCGAGATTATGGCTGGCGCGTTGTAACAGCAATGAAGAGGATAAGGCGGTTGTGCAATGTTTAAAAAGGAGTATTGCCGAGCAACTCAAGCTCGAAACCCCATCACGTGAGCATGTTTTAATTATTGATGGTTCACCGCCGAGTATTGAAGTGACCCGGAATGCCAATATCATGCTGGATATTATGTGATGTATTGTCAAACTCAGTTTCACACAATCATTGCAAGGTGGAGCAATGCAAGGCACAATGCAGGAAGATAAAAATCACTTATAAGTGTTTGTATGGACGAAAATAAAACCCTGGTAAAAGTTCGCGATTTAAAATTTGCCCGTGGTGGCCGAATGATTTTTGATGGCGTGGATCTGGATATTCAGCGCGGTAAAATTACCGTTATCATGGGGCCCAGTGGTACTGGCAAAACCACATTACTGCGTCTGATTGGTCGGCAGCTCAAACCACTTGAAGGTTCAATCATCGTTGATGGCGAAGAAGTGACAACACTCGGTCATCGCCAGTTATACGAATTGCGCAAACGCATGGGCATGCTGTTTCAAAACGGTGCCTTACTCACCGATTTAAGTGTTTTCGAGAATGTAGCTTATCCGATTCGTGAACATACCAATCTTTCTGATGAATTGATCCGTACGCTTGTATTAATGAAGCTGCAAGCGGTGGGGTTGCGTGGTGCGCGTGACTTAATGCCGGCAGAATTGTCCGGTGGTATGGCGCGTCGGGTTGCATTGGCGCGAGCGATTGCTCTTGATCCGATGATGATCATGTATGACGAACCTTTTACCGGCCAGGATCCGATTTCAATGGGAGTTCTGGTACGTTTGATTCGCAACCTGAATGATGCATTGGGTTTAACCAGTGTGGTGGTCTCACATGATATTGAAGAAGCCTCGTCGATCGCTGACTATATTTATTTATTATCGGGTGGCAAGGTTGTCGCACATGGTACCACCGAGGATCTGGCCAATTCTGATTCGGAATGGGCACAGCAGTTTATGAATGGCAAACCCGATGGTCCGGTGCCATTTCATTACCAAGCCCCTCCTTATGCGGCCGACCTGAAAATAGATTAAAAAATACAGATTAATGCAGAGACGAAACTTAACCATGATAAATCAGATTCAGTCGCTAGGACATAAAGGTTTGGACTTCTTTCAGCGCCTGGGGCGGGCTCATATTCTTATCGTGGATATTTTAAAAGGGCTGCCCGTGCTGTTATTACGCCCGGGTTTGATTGTTCAGCAAATTTTTTCAGTGGGTGTGTTGTCACTGATTATTATCGTGGTCTCCGGTTTTTTTGTTGGTATGGTGATGGGCTTGCAAGGCTATAATACCCTGGTGGATTTTGGTGCAGAAGAATCGCTGGGTGTGATGGTGGCACTGTCTTTAGTGCGAGAGTTGGGGCCTGTGGTCACGGCACTGTTGTTTGCAGGGCGAGCAGGTTCAGCTTTAACGGCCGAAATTGGATTAATGAAAGCCACCGAACAACTATCCGCGATGGAAATGATGGCCGTTGATCCCGTACAACGTGTTTTAGCACCCCGATTTTTGGCCGGTTTTATTTCCATGCCTCTACTGGCAGCGATGTTCAGTGCGGTGGGTGTGCTGGGTGGTTTTTTTGTCGGGGTCGGATTATTAGGGGTTGATGATGGTGCGTACTGGTCACAGATGCAGTCCAGTGTGGATATCTATGATGATATTTATAATGGCGTGATTAAAAGTCTGGTCTTTGGTTTTGTCGTGACATGGATTGCCGTTTTTGAAGGTTACGATGCCATCCCGACATCAGAAGGTGTGAGCCGTGCCACAACACGTACAGTGGTGCATTCATCGCTTGCTGTTTTAGGTTTGGACTTTATTTTAACTGCACTTATGTTTAATTAACTAAAGTTAGTTCAGGAGAAAAAAACAAATGACAACACGTATCGCAGAAATTTGGGTGGGGCTGTTTGTTGCTGGCGGCATAGCGGCTTTATTTATGCTGGCTATGAAGGTAAGTAATTTAAGTACATATAGTTCAGACAGTGGTTATGATGTAACCGCATACTTCGAAGACATTAGCGGTTTAAAGGTGCGTTCACCGGTGACCATGTCGGGTGTACGGATTGGTCGGGTAAAGGCAATCAGTTTTGACAAGCAACGTTTAAGTGCGTTGGTTACAATGGAAATAGAAGGTGAATACGATACTTTGCCCGATGATTCATCTGCCAGCATTTATACGGCCGGGTTACTGGGCGAAAAATACATTGGTCTTGAACCCGGTGCCGGTTCGAATGACTGTGAAGAATTTTCACTTGATGACAGCGGTGAAATTAAAATAGAAGAAACCAAAAACACGGATTGTAAACCCAGTACCCTGCATCAGGGTTCTGAAATCAAGCTTACCCAGGATTCATTGGTACTTGAAAAATTAATTGGTCAGTTTATTTCCAAATTTCTGGACGATGACAAGAATAAAAAGGAGCCTGCAAAATGAATATAAATAAAACCACAGGAGTCTCAGCTATCTTTTTTATGCTGACTATTTTATTTGCAACGAGTTCACTGAGTCACGCAGTTGAGTCGACGGACGACCCACAAGCGTTGGTAAAAATAACAACAGAAAAAATGTTTGCCAAATTAAAGGCGGAAAAACAAAATCTGGATAAAAATCCCGAGCTTGTTTATGACCTGGTCAGTGATATCGTATTACCTCACTTTGACTTTATCACCATGTCAAAATGGGTATTAGGAAAAAACTGGCGAACAGCATCACGTGCGCAGAAAATCGGTTTTATCAAAGCGTTCAGGGAATTAATGGTGCGAACTTATTCAGTTGCCTTGCTTGAATATACGGACAGTAAAATCAAATATAAGCCGCTTCGTGATGATGTATCCAAAGGTGATGTCACTGTTCGGACACAGGTTCAGACTGATAAAGGTGAGCCGGTTGCGATTAACTACAGTCTGCATAAAAAGAAAAAAGGCTGGAAGGTTTATGATATTGCAGTCGAAGGGGTAAGTTTAATTGCCAACTATCGTACTTCGTTTGCAACTGAAGTAAAACAAAAAGGTCTGGATGCACTTATTGCCCGTTTGCAAAAGCATAACAAGAAAAAAGAGGCCTGAAACTAAATGGCGGATGTCAGTATTAAAAAATTGTCCGATGGGCATTATTTGGTTGAAGGTGTGTTAATGATGCACACAGTGATGTCAGTCCTGAATGAAGCCGCCTTTATTTTTAATTCACAGCAAGAAATCAATATTGATTTTGCCCATGTTGAAAACAGTGACAGTGCTGCTGTCGCGTTGATTATTTCCTGGCTTGCCAAAGCCAAACAAAAGAATATCAAACTGCATTTTTTGCATCCACCACAGCAAATACTTGATATAGCAAAAGCCAGTGATTTACTGGATATTTTGCCCATCAGCTAGGTTTTAGCAGAAAGCAGCTTTAGGCAGATTATGCCGTCATTGTTTCAATTTTGAGCCGAATTCGTCGGTTTGCTGCTAAATAACGAATAAATTCCTGTGCCTTACAGCCATCACAGGCTAAAATAGTGCCCTGAGATTATCCCCCATATATTTTAAGGTGTACCAATGGAACCGAAACAAGTCGAAGAGTTAATAAAAGCAGGTTTGCCTGATTGTGAAGTGACGGTAACGGGTGATGGCAGTCACTTCAATGCCACTATTATTGGCGAGGTGTTTGAAGGAATGATGCCGGTTAAAAAGCAACAGCTGGTTTATAAAACAGTGAATGAATACATTACCAGTGGAGAGCTACATGCTTTTACTATAAAAACCTATACACCGGCTGAGTGGGAAAAGGCGAAGATGTTACAAGGCGGGTCTTTATAATAATGGATAAATTAATTATTTCCGGTGGTACACGGTTGGACGGTGAAATTCGGATTTCAGGTGCAAAAAATGCTGCCTTGCCAATTATCATGGGAACTTTGCTGGTCAACGAAGCCGTCAAGATTTGTAATATTCCACATTTAAACGATATTACCACCACCATGGAGTTATTGGGGCGCATGGGTGTTTCTATCACCATGGATGAATGCATGAGTGTTGAAGTGGATGCCTCAACTATCTCCAAATATATTGCACCGTATGAACTGGTTAAAACAATGCGGGCTTCCATTTTGGTATTGGGGCCGTTATTGGCTCGTCATGGTTATGCCGAAGTTTCTTTGCCGGGTGGTTGTGCGATTGGTTCACGTCCGGTGAATTTGCATATTCATGGTCTGGAATTAATGGGGGCGGACATCGTTGTTGAAAATGGTTATATCAAGGCAAGTTGTAAGCGTTTAAAAGGAGCCAAAATAGTTTTTGATATTATTACCGTAACGGGAACCGAAAATTTAATGATGGCGGCAACCCTGGCAGAGGGAATAACCATTCTGGAAAATGCAGCTAAAGAACCGGAAGTGGTGGACCTGGCTAACTTCTTGAATGCAATGGGCGCAAAAATTTCAGGCATCGGAACCGACGTGATTACGATTGAAGGTGTCGAGAATCTACATGGCACCACCTATCATGTCTTGCCTGACAGAATTGAAACCGGTACCTTTATGGTGGCAGCGGCTGTTACCGGTGGCCGGGTTAAGCTAAAAGATACTGATCCGAAATACCTCGATGCCATTACCGTGAAGCTGGAAGAGGCCGGTGCTATAGTGACACTTGGTGATGATTGGATTGAAGTGGATATGAAAGGCAAACGTGCCAAAGCCATTGATATTCGCACTGCACCTTATCCTGCCTTCCCAACGGATATGCAAGCACAATTTTCGGTTTTGAACACCCTGGCCGAAGGGACAGCGACCATTACCGAAACCGTGTTTGAGAACCGCTTTATGCATGTGCAGGAATTACAACGTATGGGTGCAAATATTGAATTAAAAGGTAATACAGCGGTTTGTACCGGTGTTGAGAAGTTAACCGGTGCGCCAGTGATGGCAACCGATTTGCGCGCTTCGGCTTCATTGGTTATTGCGGGTCTGGTTGCAGAGGGTGAAACGGTAGTTGAACGTATTTACCATATTGATCGTGGCTACGAATGTATTGAAGAAAAGCTGCAACAACTGGGTGCCGACATTCGACGTGTACCTGATTAGATTTTAAATTTTAGAAGTTAACTCAAAATGACAACACGTATAACTATCGCCTTATCCAAAGGGCGTATTTTTAAAGAAACCTTACCTTTGCTGGCGCATGCTGGCATTGTCCCGGTCGACGATCCTGAAACCAGCCGTAAACTCATTCTGGACACGAATGATGATAATGTAAAACTGGTGATTATCCGTGCATCGGATGTCCCCACTTACGTTCAATATGGGGCAGCCGATATTGGTGTAGCCGGTAAGGACGTTTTAATGGAACACGGTGGTGAGGGTTTATATGAGCCACTGGATTTAAAAATTGCACAATGCCGTTTAATGACAGCAGGGCCTGTCAATGCGCCTGAGCCACAGGGGCGGTTACGGATTGCTACCAAATTTGTAAATTGTGCGCGTCGTTATTATGCAGAACAGGGACAGCAGGTTGAGATTATAAAACTTTATGGTTCAATGGAACTGGCTCCGATTGTCGGTTTGGCCGATCGTATTGTGGATTTGGTGGATACGGGGAATACGCTTAAAGCCAATGGTCTGGAACCCATGGAACATATTGCCGATATCAGTTCGCGTCTTGTTATCAATAAAGCATCCATGAAAATGAATCATGATCTGATACAACAATTTATTGATAAAATTGCCGAAGCCGTTAAGTAAATCATTCGTTACGATACCCTATGACTATATCAATTAAACAACTGAATACCTCTGACTCTGATTTCTGGACAACACTGGACAGCCTGTTGGCCTGGGAAAGTGTATCCAATGATCAGGTTTTTTCAACCGTTAAGAATATTATTGCAGATGTTCGTGAGCGTGGTGACAAAGCATTAATCGAATTAAGCAATCAACTGGATCGTTTGTCTGTTTCTTCAATGGATGAATTAACCATCTCCACTGAACGCTTGCAGCAGGCACTTGAACAACTCGATCAGGCACAGCGTGAAGCACTTGAAACAGCCGCTGAACGTGTGCGTTTGTATCATGAAAAACAGCTTATGCCATCCTGGCAATACACCGAAGACGATGGCACCATGCTAGGCCAGCAAATTACCGCATTGGAAAGTGTAGGATTGTACGTGCCGGGTGGCAAAGCCACTTATCCGTCTTCAGTATTAATGAATGCCATTCCAGCAAAGGTTGCCGGTGTGGAAGAAATTATTATGGTGGTGCCAACGCCTGATGGTGAAGTCAATGAAATGGTACTGGCTGCAGCACAAATTGCCGGAGTGACAAAGGTCTTTACAATTGGTGGGGCACAAGCGGTTGCAGCACTGGCGTATGGAACGCAAACGGTTCCCGGGGTAGATAAAATAGTTGGTCCCGGTAATATTTATGTAGCCACTGCCAAGTCGATGGTGTTTGGGAAAGTCGGTATCGACATGATTGCCGGGCCATCGGAAATTCTGGTGGTGTGCGATGGTAAAAGTAATCCCGACTGGATAGCGATGGATCTGTTCTCACAAGCAGAACATGATGAAGATGCTCAGTCTATTTTAGTGTCTCCAGACAAAGCCTTCTTAACAGCTGTTGAAGCCAGCATTAATAAACTGGTGCAGGAGATGGAACGTAAGGAGATTATTACTACATCGTTAACTGAACGCGGTGCATTTATTCATGTGAATGATATGGACGAAGCGATAAAAGTGGCAAACTATATTGCTCCTGAACATCTGGAATTGGCTGTCGATGATCCACAAACCATTGTTGGAGAGATACGCCATGCCGGAGCCATCTTTATGGGGCGTTACACCGCAGAAGCCTTGGGTGATTACTGCGCGGGCCCCAACCATGTACTGCCAACTTCACGCACGGCAAGGTTCAGTTCTCCCTTAGGTGTGTACGATTTCCAGAAACGTAGTAGTTTAATTATGTGTTCTGAAGACGGTGCATCGGAACTGGGTAAAGTCGCTTCAGTGTTAGCCCGTGGCGAAAGTTTAACAGCACATGCGCGCTCGGCTGAATACCGGATTAAAAAATAATCTTATCATTTTCATTGAAATGATAAGCCGGATTTTTACTAACGCCTGTCGTACTATTGTTTACAATAACAAGCTCGTTTGTATATCCAAGCACAAACTATCACAAGATTCATGGAACAACAGTGAAAGAAAATAAAAGCCAAAAAAATATTGCCGAGTCCATCAAGCAATGGGTGCGTCCTGAAATTCGAGCTTTAAGTGCCTATCATGTTCCACCTGCCGCTGACTATGTCAAACTGGATGCAATGGAAAACCCCTATCATTGGCCGGAAGCCATGGTGGATGAATGGCTTGGTCTGGTTAAAGAGATTGAACTGAATCGTTACCCCGATCCTTCCGCCTCTGCTTTAAAAGACAGCCTGCGTAAAAGTATGTCTGTTCCGGATGGGGCAGATATATTATTAGGCAATGGTTCCGATGAATTGATACAAATGATGTTAATGGCTCTAGCCCGCAAAGATAGCAAAGGCCAGGCGCAAACCGTTCTATCGGTTGAACCAAGCTTTGTTATGTATGACATGGTAGCAACTTATACCGGGATGAACTATGTCAGTGTACCGTTAAACGATGACTTTAGCCTTGATGTGAATGCTTTTCTGAAAGCAATCGAACAACACACACCGGCTATGATTTTTATTGCTTATCCCAATAATCCAACAGGCAACCTGTTTGAGCGTACTGATCTACAAAAAATAATAGATGCAGCACCGGGCGTCATTGTGATTGATGAAGCCTACCATGCTTTTGCTGATGACAGATTTAAGAATGAAGCAGGGCAAGTGGATAATTTATTGGTTATGCGTACTGTTTCAAAAATGGGGTTGGCTGGATTACGTTTGGGTTTACTTGCCGGTAAATCTGAATGGCTAAATGAATTTGACAAGGTACGTTTGCCATATAACCTGAATGTATTAACACAGGTAACCGCACAGTTTGCATTAAAGCATCAGGCTATTTTAGATGAGCAAACAGCACAAATTTGTCAAACGCGCGAAAAGCTTATTTCTGAATTATCTAAAATAAAAAGTTTGCAGGTGTATCCTTCGCAGGCAAACTTTATTTTATTTAGAACTGAAAAAAACAGGGCCACCACAATTTTTGAAAGCTTGAAGACGTCCGGTGTCTTAATCAAAAATTTAAGTCCTGCGGGAGGAGCATTAGCCGATTGTCTACGGGTAACCGTGGGCATGCCTGACGAAAATGACATTTTTCTTGATGCTTTAAAACAGGCACTTCAGTGAATAAAGAAAAAGCCGACAGCATTAAAGACTTGATGGAGGTTGTCAGTTCCTCTGAAGTCGGTTTGGTGATACTGGACAAGCACTACAGCATTCGCATCTGGAACCTGTTTATGGTAAATCACAGCGGCTTCAGTGCAGAGTCTGTGATGGGAAAAAATCTTTTCGAGCAATTTCCTGATATTTCAAAACAGTTCTTTATTGATAATGCACAGCAAAGTATATCCCAAAAGCAGAAGCGGCTGACAACATGGCAGCAACGCCCTTATTTATTCAAATTTAAAAATGTCCGTCAGCGTGCAAAGTCAGTGGCCTTTATGTATCAAAATATTACTTTTATTCCATTAGCATCAGCCAGTGGAGAGATTGATAATTTTGCCATTACCATTAATGATGTCACCGATATTGCTGCCAGTACCCAGCAGCTTGATGCCGTCGTCAGTGAATACACCTCACAGAACAAACCAAAAGATAATTAACCTGTTTTTATTATCCGCAGTCACCAGTCGCTTTCAGGCAAGAGCTTGCTTTCGCTTGTGTAATCTATATTAGAAAACTATAATATACTATTTCACGATGGTTATTTTCAAGGCAGTTTTATGGCGCGGGAGCATCATTTATCCTTTCAGCAACGCAGTTTATTTCAACAGGGATTTCAGCGTTATTTACCCATGGAACTTAAACAGCTTGAATGGGGGCTACGTTTTACGCCCACAGTCTGTTCATTTATTGTGGCATACGGGGTCTTTACTCAACAACCGGCTGTTTTATTTTTTGTTGCTTTGTTAGGGGCTTGGGCATTTATTTTTCCTGCCAGTCATCCCATTGACTTGTTTTACAATCAACTGATAGCGCCACTATTCAAGACCGTGACTTTACCTGCAAATCCGTTTCAACGGCGGTTTGCTTGTTTAGCGGCAGGTTTAATGAATATGACGGCTGCTATTTTGTTTATGGAAGGAGCATACAAGCCCGCTATGGTTGTGGGTATGAGTTTGTTAATATTACAAGTGATTGTGATTTTTACACATTTTTGTATCTTATCCTGGTTGTATGAAGGCGTAATGCGAGCTTTGGGACACTGGCAACAACCGCTTGATATTTTTGAAGCCAAACTGATGTTAAAAGATGCGGTCACTTTGGTGGATGTACGTAGCCAGCATGAATTCATTAAAGGCTCAATTAAGGGTGCGCTTAATTTACCTTTGGAAGAGCTGGAACAACATATCAATACTTTTAGAAATAATACCTGCTTATTATTTTGTAACAGCGGAACACGCAGCCATATTGCAACCGAAAAATTAAAACAATTTGGAGTGAAGAATATTTACAACCTGGGTGATTTTAATCGTGCAAAATTAATTGCCGGCTCCGGTAATTGATATAGATCAAAACAAAGCAATAAAGCATCGGGTTAGTAACATGGAGTGGAGTGTTATAGCGTAAAATAAATACCGATATGGATAAACTCGCTCCTCTAAAACTATTTCTGCGTACAACATCCAATAGTGTACATAATGTTTTGTTCTGTCGGATATGTACTGACTTAATGCGTGGCCAGTCGATAAGCAAAAAGCTGAAAAAACTGGAAGGTAAAGTGATTTGCTTGACTATTTCCGATACGGGCAATAGTTGGTGTTTTCAATTTGTCGAGGCAGGATTAAAACCGGTTTCCCATCATACAAAGATCGATGTACATATTAAAGGGGAACTGAAGAACCTATTATTGCTTGTAACACATAATGAAGATCCTGATACGCTATTTTTTAATCAGGAGCTTTCTCTGGAAGGAAGCACAGAAGATGGACTTTATTTAAGAAATATTCTGGATGCCATGGAATTTGATACACGGGCATATATACAAAATATTTTTGGTGCTTCAGTTGCCGATGCAATCGTTCCTTTTATTGACCGTATTCAGCCTGGTGTACGATTGCAGGCATTAAGCAAGTTGATTCGTTAAAGGGTTCTTTCCGTTTATTCTACATTTAGGCCTGTTTTTGCCAGTACATACCGGGTTGGTTATACCAGTATCCATTACACCATTCGTTATTATCTGTATTTTGTGTTAACCACAAATCTATTTCTGCCTGGGTTATTGTTTTGTCGACGGCCTTACGGAACATCTCGACGACAGTTTGCATATTATTTGCCTGTGGAGATAAGCGTACTATATCAACTTTTAATGAACGCATCTGTTCAATTTCAGCCAGTAAATTACAGGGGATACCGGACTGTAATTGAATACCGTTAATGTTGAATAATTTATTTTTTTCCTGGGTATATAAAGTGATGCCTTGTTGATCTTTTTGGCATAAAAATTTGCATTGGTCTTTTGGTAAATTATATTTTCGTGCAGTAAAGCAGCGGGCAGAAAAGGATAGAGGAATATGCCCATAAGCAAAAACTTCTGTTTCAAGCTGTGCAGGTTTATTTTTTATAAGTTGCTTGAGTGTTAAAGCAGATAATTCCATTGGCATTACCCAGCGGTAAGCACCCAGGTTAGATAACAGTTTAATTGTTTCTGCGTTGTACATATTAATATGCGGGCCAGCAATAAAGTTTTTCACTTCTTTCATCAGGTAAACGGCGGACAGATCATTCGCTTCAACAGGATACTGGTTGTTATTACATATTTTTTTTAGGCGGGATAATTCAGAATCGGCTTCGATTAGAACCAACGTAGACAATACAACTTGTTTGCCAGCTGTTGTCAATTCATCTGCTATCTGTAACCAGTCATCAAATTTAAGTTCACGGCGTTTTGCGCAAACATTTTCACCCAAGTATACAATGTCGACGGGCCATGATTTTACCTGTTCGTAAAACTGATATATTTTTTTTGCTGACCAGAAATACTGAACAGGGCCAAGTGATATTTTCATTTATTCATTTCCCATTTCAGCTATTGCCAAGGACGGTGTAATGCCCCGAGGGTACTACTGCAGCCTTCTGAGACATGTTGTAATTGTTGCAGCCATTGTGGATTAGGCTGGTATTGTTCGGGTGAGGCCTGGTAGTTATCCAGTGCGGTACGAAAAATACGTGTGACCTTTGCGATGTATGCGGGGCTGCGTTGGCGCCCCTCTATTTTTATTGCTGCAACACCCATATTGACCAGTTCCGGTAAAATTTCCAGTACATTTAAACTGGTTGGTTCTTCAATGGCATAGAAAATATCATCATCACTCTGGAATCTTCCCTTACATAATGTTGGATACCCGGCTGCTTCATCGGGGTGATAACGATCGATTAATACATTATT
>JALXDW010000337.1 GCA_027070385.1 Chromatiales bacterium | reverse complement strand
TTGTTATTCTCTCTGTATGGGGAATTGTAGGAGTAATCCAGCGAACATTTGGTGTGGGGAATGCACAAATCACACAAGATAATATTCCTACTGTATTGTAGAGCGTAGGATTCTAGTGATAAAAAAGAAAAGGCGTCATCGCTTTTTCTTTTTTCTTTTTCGTGTTACACTTTATTTATATGTTAGAAAGTTTCTTTTACGAATATATTGCAATTCCTGTTGCACATGCAGATGGGCTTACACAATTTCTTGCAAAGGTGAATAGACATATTATTAATCCTCTCATTCTTGTTCTCTTTGCGCTTGCCTTTGTTCAATTTTTCATTGGACTTTTTACAACGTGGTATTGATAGTTGGTTTGATGTACGCGTTGAAGAAGCATTAAGTGACTCACTTGAATTAAGCAAAGCGTCACTCGAAGAACGTATGAACGACCTGGTGAATGAAGTTCGTCAACAAGCTCAGGAGCTGGTACAAACAACTGATAGCCTGGCAGCGCTCAAACTGAATGAGCTGCGACTCAATAGCCATGCATCTGAACTTACCCTGTATCATTACAGTGGCCATATCATCGCCTCAAGCACTGTCAATACCAAACAACTGATCCCCTTTGTGCTTAAAGACAAGACCGTCACCAAAGCACGCAAAGGTCTGCCCGATGTTGGCTTGATCCCCTTTACAGGCAACGAGCAAGGCAACATTCGTATTCGTATTGCAGTACCGGTTGCCAGTCAGGATCCGGTTGCCGAAGGCCGTATTCTGCAAGCGCTGTATCCGGTTTCACCTCGCATGAATAACCTTGCGGCAACCGTACAAACAGCGTTTAGCAAATACAATGAACTGTCGTATTTACGCAAACCACTGAAATACAGCTTTATATTAACATTATCACTGGTGTTAATGCTCAGCATATTATCTGCCATCTGGGCCGCCTTTTTTTATGCAAGACATCTGGTTGCTCCGGTAACCAATCTGGTCAAAGGCACACTCGCTGTTGCCAAGGGTGATTATAATATTCGTCTGCCACTACCGGGCAATGATGACCTTGGAAATCTGGTTCGTTCATTTAATGACATGATGCACCAACTTGCCATGGCTCGCGAATCAGCCGAAATGAGCCAACGCCAACTTGAATCATCACACTCTTATTTACAGGGCGTGCTGGCCAACCTGACCTCCGGTGTTTTAACCCTCGATACACACCATAATCTAATTACATCGAATATAACCGCCAGCCAGATTTTTGCTGTTGACCTGACACAATACATTGACAAAGAGCTGGAAGCCATTGTCGATGACCATACTTTTTTATACTTGTTTCTGGATGCTATTAAACCTCATCTTGAAAGCAGTGATAAACAGTGGACAGAAGAAATCACTTTATTTGCCAAAGAAGGCCGGCAGGTTATCATGTGTCGTGGTACAACCCTGCCCGATGGTGGTTTCGTGATTGTCTTTGATGATATCACCCTATCATTACAGTCCCAACGCAATGCTGCCTGGGGAGAAGTGGCCAGGCGGCTTGCACATGAAATCAAAAACCCGCTTACCCCCATTCAGCTATCAGCCGAACGATTGCGGCATAAATATCTCAATACCATGCCAGCTGAAGATGCAGAAGTACTGGAACGCTCAACGAATACCATTGTGCAGCAGGTTGAAACTTTAAAACAAATGGTCAAAGCCTTTTCTGACTATGCACGAATGCCTGCAGTCGAATTGAAAACCATTGATCTCAATCTGTTAATCAATGAAGTACTGGATCTATATCAAAATACAAAAACAAATATACAAATAATCACACAACTTGATACGACCATGCCTCATATCGAAGCCGATATAAATCGTATGCGGCAACTACTCACTAACCTGATTAAAAATGCCCTCGAAGCAATGGAAGATCAAACCGAAGGCGAATTGACCATTACAACAGAATGCGCTAAAAAAGCGGCTTGTCATTATGTTGAACTAAGAATAAAAGACACCGGCCCTGGTATTCCGGCAGATATGTTCAGTACATTATTTGAACCTTATATTACAAGTAAACCCAAAGGCAGTGGCCTGGGGCTGGCGATAGTGAAAAAGATTGTTGAAGAACACGGTGGTGTATTATGGGCAGAGAATAACCTGTCTGTACTCAACACAGCCGTGCCGGCACATTCAGACAATCCGGCCGGAGCCACTATTTTTATTCGTTTACCGGTTATCAGCATTAAAAACAAGAAAACGGCTGAAACATCAACAAACCCGCTGAAGATAATGCATAAAGGAAACAATAATGCCGCAGCGTGATCCCGTAACAACCGACATCAGTCATTCGGCAAAAGGTGTACCGTATATTCTTGTCGTCGATGATGAACCTGATATTCGTAATCTGGTTCGTGAAATTCTTGAAGATGAAGGTTATGAAGTGGCCGTTGCTGAAAATGGCTCAGATGCCCGTGATTCACAACGTATTCGTCGCCCCGATCTGGTATTACTTGATATCTGGATGCCGGATGTCGATGGTATTACATTACTAAAAGAATGGTCCAAAGAAGAGGGTGGCCTGTCGATACCGGTTATTATGATGTCAGGGCACGGTACGGTTGAAACTGCTGTTGAAGCAACCCGATTAGGTGCCTATGACTTTATTGAGAAACCATTATCACTTGCCAAATTATTACTGACTATAGAACACGCACTTGAAGCGGATAAATTGCAGCGTGAAAACCAGGGGTTGAGAAAGCGTGGGCAACTCCATGTTAAGCCACTCGGTAAAAGTACCACCATGCAAAATTTTCGTGACGATGTAAAGCGGATTGCCGAACATGATACCTGGATATTGCTCAGCGGTGAACCAGGTACCGAACTTGAAGTCACAGCACAATACCTGCACCAACACAGCCAACGAAAAGATCGCCCCTTTATTGATGTCAATGTAGCAACATTGTCATCTCAGCATGCCGCCAAAGAACTTTTTGGCAGTGAAGAAAAAGGCAAAATCACATATGGCTTACTCGAACAAGCCAGCGGTGGCACTCTGTACCTGCACGATATGAGTGATATGGACCTGGAGTTACAAGCCAAGTTTTTTTCCGCTCTTGAGAAAAAGTCCTTTGTCCGCATTGGTGGTCATGAAGCCGTAGATATTCATATTCGTATTATTGCCGCAACCCATAAGAACCTGCAAAAATTGGTAGAAGACGGCCACTTCCGTGAAGATTTATATTATCAACTCAATGTTGTTCCCATAAATGTCCCTCCTCTGCGCGAACATCATGAAGATGTGCCCGAGCTACTCAATTATTACATTGATCTCTTTGTTGAACAGGATAACCTGCCTTATCGTAAATTCTCGATGGCCGCTCAAAATAAACTGCGTAATCACCGTTGGCCTGGCAATATCCGGGAATTAAAAAATATGGTACAACGTTTACTTATCGTTGGGGCCGGCAATGAAATTGATGTGAATGAAATTAATAATGCACTCGGACAAACAAAAGCAACAGCGGCCACTGCCCCCCAAACCGGCTTTGATTTGCCTCTGCGAGAAGCACGCGAACAATTTGAACGAAGCTATATCATCCACCAACTTAAATTGACCAACGGCAGTGTTGGCAAAGCAGCCAAAGCCATTGGACTTGAGCGTACACACTTATATCGAAAACTGCGCTCATTGGATATTGACCCTAAACATTTGGTGGATGAATAAAATAAACAGTAAATAGTAAAAACTGTATAACCAAACGTTTTTACTGAGCTAAATTTGCTAAACTGGGTTTATGCGCAAGGTCAACCACCACCGGGTTGGCTCTGTTTTCCGGATTTTAAAGGTCTAAAAGAATCACAGGACGTATCGCTTGACTGCACAGCGTATTATTTTTATTAACCCGCCTTATGAACGCATTGCAGCAGGCTATGAGTTTGTAAAACACATTACTAATAACTCACCCTCACTGGGCTTGCTGCACCTGGCAGCAGAGGTACGGCAACAAGGACTTAAACCGTCCATCATCGAAAGTGATATTTTTAATCTGACAGTCGAACAAGTTGCAGAACAAGTTATCCAGCAAAATCCAAAATACGTCGGCATTACCCTGTTTACAGTGGGCGTCTGGGGTGCCGCTGAAATTGCCCAACGGATTAAAAAAGCATTACCTGCAACCACCATTATTGTAGGCGGCCCCCATATTTCATCGATGGGGGAAGAAACCATCACACGTTTTCCCCAGTTTGATTATGCAGTCGATGGTGAAGGAGAAAAAGTCCTGACCGAATTGCTCAATGCCCTTGAAACAGGAGCTGACTTGTTCAGCGTTCCCGGGTTGATTTACCGTGATGAATTTATGATCCGCAAAACACCCGGCAAACCCATCAACCGGGTGCTGGATGAGCTGCCCTTCCCGGCCTGGGATTTATTGCCCGACTTTCCCAAAGCCTACAAGCCAGCTATTTATGATTTCCCACGTGGCCCGGCTGCAACGATTGCCGCCTCACGCGGCTGTCCGTTTCATTGTAAATTTTGTGACACCTCAACCTTTGGTGCGAGTGTTCGCCACTACTCACCTGAAAGCGTATTCAAGATGATGAAACATCTCAATGACAAATACGCTGTCAAACACATTGCCTTTGTCGATGATTTGTTTCTTGCCAGTAAAGTCCGCGTTAAAGAATTATGCGAAATGATTCTCGACGATGGCCTGAAAATGAGCTGGAGCTGTACCGCCCGTGTCGACACCGTCAAGCCGGATATTCT
>JALXDW010000336.1:3303-4739 GCA_027070385.1 Chromatiales bacterium | reverse complement strand
AGCAAGTACTTGTTCATGTCGGGTTGGTCATCATATTACTGTAATGAAATAGCGGTTATATTTGTTGAAATGCCCGAATATTTCATTGTTTATCTTTTTTTACTGAAATAAATATTACCGTAGTAAGCCGTTACAGATTCTCCTGTATTGTCAGTATCCGTCATAATTGCAACAGCGGTAACTTTCATTGGGGTTTCACCAAAGACTCGTTTGTAATCTTCATATATATTCACAGTTTGTGTTACCCATTGCCCTACTTGTGCTTTTCCTGATTGAGCCACAAGCATTTGCACTCGGTTTGTATAGGCGTTGGGTGTGGTATACCCGACCGGATTTTTTGAATCCCAAACATAATTTAAGGTGGCTAAAGGAGGGTATTTGGCGTGAATAGATTTATACAGTTCAATTTTGAATCGTTCTGCTCCAGTCAGTCGTTCTATATCATAGTCAAATGAAATATAAATTCTGGCAGGGTAATCATCACCTTGTCGGGTTTTCATATTGGATCTTTTTATTAGATTATCTATTTTCCACTGCCAGGTGAGTATTGGATAGTTTTCAGGATTAATTGATATTTTCCGAATATATCCGGATGCTGAAGCATTGCTTACTGCTTTAAGTATTGTTCGGTTTTTGTCACGTGCCAGGAAATAAGCAGTTTGTCGCTTGATGCTGTCAAATTTCATCACTTCCCAGTTTGCGGGTGTAATTGAATTGATTTCTTCTGCAGAAAAATTTGCAACCAGAATATGGTCTTTTGTATTTTGTGCATATGCAACCGAAGTTATCAGTAGATGAAATATAAGAAGGAATGATAGTCGTTTTTTCATTATTAAAGGCCTGTCATACATATTTAAGAGTATAACGGCTTACATTTATTTTTGTGAGTTAATATAAACTATAAAATTATCTTAAAAAAATGTGACATTTTTGTGATTAATACAGTGACTGAATGAGGCATAGTTAACAATTTTTAATAGTCATTATTGTTAGAATTATATTGTTATCAGGATGGTAATAAACTTGCACAAGGATGCGCTTAATATGTCTGAACCAATCACTGCAGAAGCAGCCTTTTCCCAGGCCGTACAACTCTATACCAAAAAAGACTTTGGTGGTGCAATTCCTTTTTTTCTGCATGCCATTAGAAATGCGGGAAAAAAAACATTCCATACAAATGAATACATGGCCTTTTATGGCTTGTGTCTGATACGTTTGGGAAATCGTGATGAGGGTTTTAATAAATGCATTGTGGCCGCTGAAGCAGAGTTGAATAATCCGGCAGTATTTATGCTGTTGGCAAAGGCAGCCATTATCATGCGGCGTCGAAAAATGGCAATAAAAGCTGTTTCGCAGGGACTAGTGATTGAACCGGGGCATAGAGAATTAAAGCAGTTACGCCAGAGTATGGGGATCCGGCATCAGCCGGTTATCCG
>JALXDW010000336.1:1307-3293 GCA_027070385.1 Chromatiales bacterium | reverse complement strand
GGATAACGTACTTAATATCGTTTTTGGTAAGTTACGTTACCGCATAAAACATGGTTGATTATTGAGTTTATTTGAGCAGTGCTTTCAGATATTGCCCGGTATAGGATTTTTTTACTTTGGCAATGTTTTCCGGTGTACCTTCTGCGACAATCGTACCACCCTTGTTACCCCCCTCAGGGCCAAGATCGATAACCCAATCTGCTGTTTTAATCACATCAAGATTATGCTCTATGACAATCACTGTATTGCCATGGTCGCGCAACCGATGTAATACAGTGAGTAATTGTTCTATATCATGAAAATGTAAACCGGTTGTCGGTTCATCCAGGATATAAAGTGTCTGGCCGGTATCACGCTTGGATAATTCCCGGGACAATTTTATACGCTGAGCTTCACCACCGGAGAGTGTGGTAGCATTTTGTCCCAAAGTGATATAAGAAAGTCCTACGTCCATCAGCGTTTGTAGTTTTCTTTTTATAACCGGAATGGCATCAAAAAATACTACAGCATCTTCAACTGTCATTTCCAGTATTTCGTAAATATTTTTACCTTTATACCGTATTTCCAATGTTTCACGATTATAGCGTTTACCGTGACAGATATCGCAGGGAACATATACGTCGGGTAAAAAGTGCATTTCAACTTTGATTACACCATCACCTTGACAGGCTTCACAGCGTCCACCTTTTACATTAAAACTGAATCGTCCCGGGGCATAGCCACGTGTTCTAGCATCCTGTGTTTGGGCGAACAGCTCTCGTAAAGGGGTAAACAGTTGCGTGTAGGTTGCCGGATTGGAGCGGGGAGTACGACCAATGGGGCTTTGGTCGATGTCAACAATTTTATCAAACTGCTGCATACCTTTAATTTTTTTAACAGGAGCAACTTCACCGCTGGCGTTATTGATTTCTTTAGCCGCATAACGATATAAAGTATCATTGATTAAGGTGGATTTGCCTGAACCGGATACCCCCGTGATAGCCGTCATCAGACCGACGGGTATGTTAATGGAAACATTTTTCAGATTGTTTCCGGTTGCACCCTGAATTGAAAGTTGTCTATCTGCATCATTGGGTGTACGTTGTTGAGGAACAGCAATGGATTTTTTGCCTGACAAATATTGCCCGGTGATTGAGTTTGGGTTTTTCAGAATTTGTTTGGCTGTGCCCTGGGCTATGATTTCACCACCATGCACACCGGCTCCTGGACCAATATCAACAACATAATCTGCACTCATGATCGCTTCTTCATCATGTTCGACAACGATGACGGTATTACCCAAATCACGTAAGTAGTTCAGTGTGTGTAACAGGCGGGTATTGTCACGTTGGTGCAAACCGATAGAGGGCTCGTCTAAAACATACATAACACCAACCAGACCGGCACCAATCTGGCTGGCCAGCCGGATGCGTTGTGCTTCCCCACCGGACAAGGTATCGGCCTTGCGGTCGAGTGATAAATATTCCAGACCTACATTGACGAGGAAGTCCAGCCGTTGACTGATTTCCTTAACAATTTTTTCTGCAATTTTTCCCTTATGGCCGGTCAACTTTAATTTTTTAAAAAATTGCTGTGTATCCTCTATAGCCAAAGTGGTTATTTCCGGCAGAGTGGTGTTATTCACATAGACATGACGTGCTGCTTCATTAAGTCGAGCCCCCTTACAAGTTGGGCAGGGCTGCTGGCTAATGTATTTACCAAGTTCTTCGCGTACCGTATTGGATTCTGTTTCACGATAGCGTCGTTGCATATTATTGATAATACCTTCAAAGGTTTGTACTTTCGTATGCTGTCGACCGTTATCGTTAAAATAATGAAAGGTGATTTTTTCTGTGCCACTGCCATACAGAATTTTGTTTTTAATTTCTTTTGTTAGTTTCTCAAAAGGCATATCCATATCGAATTTGTAGTGCCTGGCCAGTGATTCGATCATTTGAAAATAGTAAATATTGCGTCTGTCCCAGCCACGGATTGCACCGCTACTCA
>JALXDW010000336.1:0-1297 GCA_027070385.1 Chromatiales bacterium | reverse complement strand
ATTCGGGATGTACGACAACACGTTCAGGATCGAAGAATTGATTGACTCCCAGGCCATCACAAGTTGGGCAGGCACCAGCCGGGTTATTAAATGAGAAAATACGAGGCTCAAGTTCACTGATAGAATAACCGCATTCTGTACAGGCATAACGTGCGGAAAAGATAATATCCTCTCCGCTGTTGCCGGCTTCTTTTGCTTGCCTTGCATCCATATAAGCGATGCGAGCTAGACCATTTGAAAGTTTAAGCGCTGTTTCGAACGAATCGGCTAAACGTTGCTTGATATCTTCACGTACTTTAAATCGATCGATAACAACTTCAATGGTGTGCTTCTTACGTTTGTCCAACGTATCAACCTGGTCGAGTTCATGAATTAAGCCATCAATACGGGCGCGAACATAACCATCGGCACGTAAGCTGTTTAATGCATGCTCATGTTCACCTTTACGGCCATCAATCACCGGTGCCAGTAACATTAATTTTGTGCCTTCGGGCAGCGACAGCACCTGATCGACCATTTGGCTGACAGTCTGTGCATCGAGGGTGGTATTATGAGCGGGGCAGCGGGGTTCTCCTGCACGAGCAAACAGTAACCTTAAATAATCATAAATTTCGGTAATGGTCCCAACCGTTGAACGAGGGTTGTGCGATGTGGATTTTTGTTCAATAGAAATGGCCGGTGACAAGCCTTCAATATGATCCACATCGGGCTTTTCCATGACGGACAGAAATTGCCGGGCATAGGCCGATAGGGATTCAACATAACGGCGTTGGCCTTCTGCATAGATGGTATCAAAGGCAAGCGATGACTTACCCGAACCGGATAAACCGGTTACCACGATCAGTTTGTCCCGAGGCAGGTCGAGGTCTATATTTTTCAGGTTGTGGGTGCGTGCCCCACGGATATGAATTGTGTCCATCTATCGATTTTTCGTTGAATGCAAACCTGCTAATATACGTGCCTATTGGGATGGACGCAAAATTAAATTTTTCCTGATGTGACAAAATGAGCCATCTACGGATGAGATTCCCTATATAATGCACAATCGCTAAATAGAGTTTCAATAATAAGAAGCAGTATGACAGTCAATAATGAAAAGATGAGCCGTGTCGAAAAGCGAACGGCCGTATCACTGGCGGGGGTGTTTTCCACGCGAATGCTGGGGTTATTTATGATTTTACCGGTATTCTCCGTTCTGGCAGAGAGGATGCCGGACTATAATCCAACATTGGCCGGTATTGCGATGGGTATCTATGGTCTGACCCAGGCCGTCTTGCAAATTCCTTTAGGACTATTA
>JALXDW010000335.1 GCA_027070385.1 Chromatiales bacterium | reverse complement strand
CGCACGTGGTGAACTTGAAATAACGGATATTAATAATTTATATTTGCAAGCAGGTTGTTTAAACGTGGAGAAGTTGGGTCGAGGAACGGCATGGCTGGATACCGGAACACATGAATCACTTATGCAGGCTGCCAATTTTATTGAAACCATTGAGTCACGTCAGGGCTTAAAAATATGTTGTCCTGAAGAGATTGCTTATCGTAATAAATGGATCAATAGCGAGCAATTATTGTCCCTGGCAGAACCATTGACCAAAAATAATTATGGTCAATACCTGATTAATTTGATTAAGCAGGGTTTACCTGAATGAATGTTATTGAAACAGCTTTACCTGAAGTGAAGATCATCGAACCTGCCGTGTTTGGTGATGAACGAGGGTTCTTTATGGAAAGTTGGCAAAAGCAACGCTATGCTGAAGCCGGTATTGGTGCAACAAGTGATTTTTTACAGGATAATCTTTCCTATTCAAAAAAAAATGTTGTACGCGGATTACATTATCAATATAAAAATATCCAGGCCAAGTTGTTGTATGTTCTGCAAGGTTCAGTATTTGATGTGGCAGTTGATATTCGGCAAGGTTCTAAAAATTTCGGGAAATGGGTTGGTGTTGAGTTAAGCAGTGATAATAAGCGACAGCTTTATGTGCCAGAAGGCTTTGCACATGGTTTTTGTGTCACTTCTGAAACGGTTCTATTTGCTTATAAATGCACGGATATTTATAACCCGCACTGTGAGTTGAGTATTCAATGGAATGATCCGGATATTGGTATTGAATGGCCCGTTAGTAACCCCATTTTATCTGAAAAGGATTTGCATTCACAACCGCTCAAAGATATTGCACCGGACTATTTGGCACAGTTTATTTAGTTTAGTGAATAGCATATTGACCTCTGGAAACACTTTTGTTGCAGGAAAATACCGCAATATAGAATATCCTGAAATTTCAGGACACAGTGATTATTAAGCGCAGTTTTATTTCCTGTATCAATGATTATTCATCATTTTTCTGTATATCTTATTTGGAATACGTTAACCTCCATATTGTTTGGCTTTGTGTGGATGGTATTTATTCAATCAGTGGTAAATTAATAGCATGGGAATTATCCAGAAGAAACTTGGCAATGAATATATTCTTTACGATTCAACGATTTTTGAAGATTCAGCCGATATCAGTTTTAGTGTAAAAACATGGGCAAATCGTAGTGCCATTATTGGTTTTGCCGAGGGTCGGGGAACGACATTTTTTGTTGACTATCAGGGACGTGAGCTGGTTCTGCGGCATTATAAACGTGGTGGAAAAATTGCAGAATATGTTGAAGACAAGTATTTATGGTTGGGACTTGCTTTTACACGTGCCTGGCGTGAATTCAAACTCCTGGAATATATGCAGCAATGTTCACTGCCTGTTCCCCGGCCGGTTGCGGCACATGTTGTCAGGGAAGGTCTTTTTTACAAAGCTGATCTTATCACTCAACGTATCCGCCACAGTCACCTGTTGCTGAAAGAACTGATTAACAATACGCTTGAACAGGGTCATTGGGTGGCAATGGGCAGCATGATCAAACGTTTTCATGACCATGGTATTCACCATGTCGATTTGAATGTAAAAAATATATTACTGGATGAAGGCGGGCGTTTTTATCTGATTGATTTTGACAAATGCAATAAACGTAAACCGGCCAAGAACTGGAAACAGGCTGATATTAACCGTTTTAAACGTTCTTTAAACAAGGCCTTATTATTGAATCCGGAAATAATTTTTAACCAGCAATGCTGGGAGTGGTTTATGCAAGGGTATGTAGCCTGAATATCAGGCCGGCTGTATGTCCGGGTATAATTTGTATAATGCCTGAAGATAGTTATCCAATACGGTTTGTTGTTGAGCTATTAAATTTTCTGCATTTTTTCTGTATTGTTCATTGACTTCAGGCTGGTTGAGCAATTTATTGATGGTTTCCGGTAATTTTTCGATGCCATCCAGTTGAATCCCGGCTTGTTGATCAACGAAGAGTGCGGCTTCTTCACGGAAGTTATCCATAAAGGGGCCAAAGACAACGGTTTTATTGGCGTGTGCAACTTCGAGAATATTTTGTCCACCTTTATTTACAAAGCCCCCCCCCATAATGACGAAGACAGCCCCCTTTATAAAAGAGACAAGTTCGCCAAAGGTATCTGCAATGTAAATATCGGTTTTCTCCGTAATAATGTCTTTCTTGCTACGGACAGCGAGATTAAATTCAAGTGATTTAAGTTGTTTGATAATCTCGGGAGTTCTATCAGGATGGCGTGGTACGATAATCAGTAAATGTTCTGAATGTCTTGCTTTCTTCCAGGCCGAGGCAATCAATAGTTCTTCATCATTGCGTGTTGATGCTGCTAATACATAAGGTTTTATTGTCTTAAAAGCGGTTATGTTGTCATGCTCTGAGTGTCGATAAAATTTAATATTTCCGATCGTTCTGGTATGAACTGGGCTGGCACCTAACTTTATAAAACGTTGTCTATCTTCATTATTGCGAGTGAGTATGGCATTGGTTGATTGAAGGCATTGCGTATAATTTTTTTTCAGCCAGTTTGAAGTGTTCAATGTTCGTGCTGATAAACGGCCATTCAGTATAGTGATGGGAATATTGCTGGAGCGGCATTGTTTGAATAAGTTTGGCCATAACTCGGTTTCGATAATCAATAGCTTGCCAGGCCTGAATGTTCGTATGAATTTATTGATTGCCCATTTCCAATCGACAGGACAATAAACATGCGTTACCTGCATTTTTAAAATTGAAACGGCATAGCGTGCGGAAGAGGGTGTATTGGTTGTTAACAAAACAGTGTTATTTCGGGCTAATTGCTGGATAACAGGTTTGGCTGCATTAACTTCACCAACAGATGCAGCATGTATCCATATGGCCGTACTTTGTTGTTTGTTACCGTAGTAAAGTCCCAGTCGTTGTAGTAAAAAACGCAGATCCTTATTACGGATAGCAATCCATATAATATACAAGGTCAGCGGAACGGATAGTATATTGATTAATAATGGGTAAGGGTTCATAGGATCATTGGTTTAAACTAACAAACAGCTTTCTATCCGTTGGTGTATTTGAATCATGGTATTGTCGTTACAAGTCTTGTTAGAGCAACTATCAAGTATTATTTTTTGAAATTCTGTTTGCAACAGTTCGACTGCGAGAATACTTTTTACCGGATAAGCTTCATCATTATTCTGAATTAAAGCCGGGTCCAGTTATTTATTTTTTTAAGATCTTCAGCAGATAAAATACCGGCTGCTTTTTTCAGTTTTAATGTTTCAAGCAGGTAGTCATAACGTGCCCGGGCCAGGTCTTTTTTCGCACGAAATAATTCGCGTTGAGCATTTAAAATATCGACGGTTGTGCGAGTACCTACTTCAAAACCGGCCTGGGTGGTTTCAAGAGCCTTGTTGCTTGAAATAACCGCTTGCTGCAGTGCGCGAACCTGGCTAATGGTAGACTGTACATTCAGAAAACCACTGCGTGCGAGACGTTTTGTTGCACGTTGTGCCTGAATATATTGCTGTTTGGCTGCATTATATTCATAACGTGCCTGAGTTGTTTTTGATGATGTTCGTCCACCTGCATACAGTGGCAGGTTGAATTCCAGTGATATCGATGTTTGGTCGGTTGTGCGTTTTCCAAAAACCCCGCCACCGACTTTGGAGTGGCTGCGTTCAGCGACTAAATCCAGGGTTGGTAAGTGGCCGGCACGTTGGATTGAAACTTCATCTTTGGCTATTTGCATTTGTTGTTTGCTCGCCTGCAAGGCAAGGTTGTTATTTAAAGCCAGATCCACCCAGGCATCAATGTTTGCCGGTTCAGGTGGTAAGAGTGGAATATCACTGATCAGAGGTTTGACATCGTTGTGTATTTTACCAGTAAGTTCACGCAGGTTCTCCAATGTAATTTGTAACTGGTTTTTTGCAGTGATTACCTGAGCCGCAGACTGGTCATGCCGTGCCCGTGCTTCATGAACATCGGTGATGGCTATCAGACCGACTTTAAATTTTTGTTCAGATTGCAGTAAACGTCGTTTGAGAGCTTTGTATTCCAGACGATTAAAATCCAGGTTATCTTTTGCTGCAAGTACATTAAAGTAACTTGTTGCAACACGTAAGATCAGATCATGTTTGGCAGCATTAAAATCGGCTTGTGCTTTTAATATGGTCGCATTACTTTGACTGATACGAATAAAATCATTTTGTCGAAAAAGTGCTTGGGTGAGCCGTAGTGAATAACCATCATTATCATAATTTTGAGTCGATGTTGAGGTGGTTTCAATATCCTGGTCAAAATTGGTGCGATAAGCTGAAAAATTAATTTGAGGTAAAACGGCCGACCAGCTTTGCGGATTTGCTTGTTTTTGCGCAAGGTAATTTGCTTCACTGATAAGATAAACCGGGTCACCGTTTTCGGCCAGTTGGTAGATATCGTAAAGCTCCGATGGTTCATCCGCAAAAACGCTTGAGCTAAAAATCAGAGTGAATAGAAGAAAAAAGTGCCATTTTTGAGTCATTGTTTAATATCGTTTCATGCCCGGATCGACTTGCTCTGCCCAGGCTTCAACGCCGCCAGTGAGGTTAATTAATTGAGTATAACCTAATGATTCCAAATATTGTGCGACTTGTCGACTCCGAATCCCATGATGGCAAATCAGTACGATTTCCTGCTTGGGATCCAGCTCCTTTGTGTACTCTGGAATTTGTCGCATGGGCACCAGTTTCG
>JALXDW010000334.1 GCA_027070385.1 Chromatiales bacterium | reverse complement strand
ATTATAAGGATATTGCCCATTATCGTCAGTTTGACTGGTTTACAACGTATTGTAACTGGATACAGCAAAAATCGGCTACTTGGCTGTCTGGAATTCATTCATCCAGTGGCCCCATCTACTTGCTTATTTTATTATTTCCCATCGTGATTGCGGTTGTTATTCTTGAAGCTTTATTTGCCAGCATGGGCAGTCTTTTCAGTTTTATTTTTGCTATTGTAGTACTTGTATACAGCCTTGGCCCCAAAGATATCAGCACACAAGTGGAACAATATCTCGACTCATTGTCGTCGGGTGATACCGAAGGTGCCTTGTGTCACGCCAATGAGTTTTTTAATGGGCACCATTACCAGTCAGAAATATCAGGCTCCCCGCAAATGATAGCGGGTATCATGAAGCGCGGTATTTTAATTGCATTTAGTAATCGTATTTTAGCGGTACTGTTCTGGTTTATTATTTTAGGCCCTGCGGGTGCGTTGCTTTATCGCCTGACAACGCTGTTACTGGAACGTTATGCCGGGGGGTATTTTGGTTCACCTGATTTAGAAGAAACAGACAACAGTCCGGGTGCAGAATTTCAGTCTGCCATTCAGCGTTTGTATATGATTCTGGGTTGGGTTCCTGCACGGCTGTGTGTAATAGCCTTTGCATTAGCTGGTAGCTTTAGCGATACATTATTATGCTGGACATGCGCAACCGACTTTTTTAATAAGAATAATGACGAACTCATTGTGGAAAGTGGTTTACATGCATTAAAGATGAACACTGAATTGGTTGATGAAAGTTTGTCAGATACAACTCAAAGCGATCATGCAGCGGATATTGCTGATGTTAAACAGGTTCTGGCTTTGGTGAAATGGTCTTTAATTATAATAATAACCATTATTGCCTTAATGACGATTGCTGGCTGGATTTACTAAATTAAATTTGTCTGAATATATTTCATGATTGAACTGATACTCGGTGGTGCGCGTTCCGGAAAAAGTGATTATGCACAGCAATGTGCAATGAGTAAAAATAACAGCGTTCTTTTAATCGCCACCGCAACAGCGGATGATGCTGAAATGCAGCAGCGAATAGAACTGCACCAACAGCAGCGCCCGGATAATATTAAGGTGCATGAAGAACCTTATGATATTGCCGCTGTTGTACTTGCAAATAAAGACAGCAAAAAAAGCCTTTTAATCGATTGCCTAACCTTATGGGTTTCAAACTTACTATTGAAATACAAAGATAATGTAGAAAATTCAAAAGAATTTACAGAGTTTATTCATTGCCTTGATAATACAAATACAGATATTTATATTGTAAGCAATGAAGTTGGTATGGGTATCATTCCTTTAGGGCACCTGAACCGGGTTTATTGTGATGCAGTGGGTCGATTGCATCAGGCCATTGCAGCAAAGGCACAACGCGTTACCTTGATGGTAGCCGGTCTTCCTCATTCAATAAAAAGCGAAATAAAGTCATGACGTGGTTTACAGAACCGGCACTGAGTTTAAATGCCGATATTCAACAACAAGCAGCACAACGCCAGGCTGTTTTAACCAAACCGGCCGGTTCACTGGGCCAGCTTGAAGACATTGCTATTCAGTTTGCTGCAATGCAATCCACGCTGACACCAACACTTAATAAAGTTTACATTGCCGTGTTTGCAGCTGATCATGGTGTAATGGATGAAAATGTTTCTGCTTTCCCCCAGGCAGTGACTGCGGAAATGGTGCGAAATTTTTCAAGAGGGGGTGCCGCTATCAGTGTGCTAGCCAAACAGCTAAATGCAACACTGGATGTTGTGAATGTGGGAACGCTCAGCGAGCTGGAAGATTTGCCCGGTGTGATCACAAAACGGATTGCAGCGGCAACACAGAATTTTTGTACACAAGCGGCCATGTCTGCTGCACAATGCTTGCAGGCATTGCAAACAGGTAAAGAAATTGCCGAAAAAGCAAAAAATAATCATGCTGATATTTTTATTGGTGGTGAAATGGGGATTGGTAATACAACCACATCATCCGCATTAGCAAGTGCGTTATTGAAAAATCCGGTTACAGATATTGTTGGGCAGGGAACAGGGCTGGATAACAAGGGTATTCAACATAAAATAGCGGTTATTGAAAGAGCATTGGCCTTTCATAATGATAATAATAAAAAGCCCCTGGATATTTTGCAGAATCTTGGTGGTTTCGAAATTGTCGCTTTAGTTGGTGCGTATATTCGGGCGGCACAACTTGGCTTGCCCTGTTTGATTGATGGCTTTATTACCAGTGTTGCCGCATTGTTTGCAACACAGTTATCGACAGGTGTGAAGCAATGGTTTATCTACGCACATCAATCAGCAGAACCTGGACATCGTATTGTTTTGCAGGCACTCTCTGCGAAACCATTATTAAATATTGGTATGCGTTTAGGGGAAGGCAGTGCCGCTGCCAGTGTTATCGGTTTATTGCAGAACGCGCTTGCCCTGCATAATAATATGGCAACCTTTGAGCAAGCGGGTGTGAGTGACAAATCCTGATCATAATGTGTCATGGCTGAGTTAAATAAAACAAGCTTTATTTTTTTAAGACATGGTGAACCGGTTGGTGGTAAAAAATTCCGGGGCAGTACCGATGATCCTTTAACAGCGACAGGCTGGCAACAAATGGATGCTGCAGTTAAAGATTTATCTTTCGATAAAATCATCAGCTCCCCTCTTAAACGCTGCGCCGAATTTGCAGAGAAGTTACATTTAAAAACCGATATTCCTTACCATGTGCATAACCACTTGCAGGAAATGCATCTGGGGATATGGGAAGGTTTGACACCGGCAGAAGTTGAAAAGCTGGACAAAAAGGCATTATATGCTTTCTGGCAAGATCCTGTGAAAAATACTCCACCCAAGGCTGAAAGTTTTCTGGATTTTGAACAACGAATTTTAACTGCATGGGATAAACTTAAATCCGAATATCTTTCTACCGAACAGTCCAGAACTATCCTTGTGATTGCTCATGCCGGGGTCATGATGGTTATGTTGAAGTCATTGTTAAATATTCCCATGGAAAATATATTAACCATTAAGTTGAATTTTGCCAGCAAGGTGCGCATTGAAATGTTTGATGAAAGCTATCTGCTTAATCCACAAATTTATATTGAACATGGATATCATTTTTAAATGCAACATTTCTTTACCCCCTTTCTGATAGCAGTACAATTTCTGACGCGATTGCCAGTTTCATTTCTTTTGGATAAAAAAGAAATTTACACAGCAGACAATACTGCACGTTCATTAAAGTATTACCCGCTAGTCGGCGCTATCATTGGGCTGATTCTGATCGTATTTGTTATATTACTAAATTATTTTGCAACCGGACATACGGCTTATGTTGCTGTATTAACACTTTTTTTATGGGTTGTACTCAGTGGTGGCTTGCACCTTGATGGTGTTGCCGACATGGCTGATGCCTGGGTAGGTGGGTTAGGAGATAAAGAAAAAACCCTGCGCATCATGAAAGACCCAACTTGTGGGCCTTTCGGAGTGATCGCCATTGTATTAGCCTTGCTGCTAAAGTTGGTTTTTATTTATGAATTACTCAGTATCAATCCATTATTAATCTCACTGTCTCCGTTATTATCTCGCTCAATGGTTGTTATTTTATTAATGTTTACCCCGTATGCTCGTTCGCAAGGGATGGGGCTTGAATTAGGTGTTCGTACTTATCAATTTATAAATATCAGCAGTGTTATAATTTTTAGTGCCACCAGTTTATTCTGGCTAGCATCGTTAACCTCTGTGGTTGTTTTTATATCCGTGCTTGTTATCAGTATTTTGTTTTATATCCTTTTCAGGTTTAACGTTGTTCAACGTATAGGTGGCGTGACAGGGGACGTGGCCGGTGCCTTTATTGAATATATGGAATTAATAATTTTATTCGGCCTGGTTACTTTTAGTTTTATACTTTTATAATAGCCATTTTTATGAATGCAAAATATAAAATTTTCTCCGTCCTGTTTCTGTTTTTTGTTACACAGGCTTGCATGGCAAATACAGTCATTGATGATACCGGCCATCCAGTTATTTTGAAAACACCGGCTAGACGCATTATCAGTTTATCCCCTCATATTACCGAGCTTCTTTTTTCTGCCGCTGCCGGCCAATATATTGTTGGTACAGTCAATTACAGTGATTACCCACCGGCTGCAAACAAAATACCTCGAGTGGGCTCATATAACCGGATAAATATCGAAGCCATCATTGCTTTAAAGCCGGATTTAATTGTCGCCTGGCAAAGCGGTAACCCACAGCATGTGGTTGAAAAACTGAAACAGTTGGGATTTGCAGTCTTTATGAATGAACCCAAAAAATTAATGGATCTCCCTGGCGTGGTTAAACGTTTGAGTATTCTAGCCAATACACAACATCAAGCGGGCAAAGCCATACAAGCTTACCTGTTAAAATACCAGCGTCTAAAAACAAGATATACCGGAAAAACACCAGTACGTCTGTTTTATCAATACTGGAACAATCCACTCATGACCGTGAATGGCCAACATATTATTTCCGATGTAATGCGGTTATGTGGTGCAAAAAATATTTTCAGTCACTTGCCCATACTCGCCCCCGCTGTGACAGTGGAAGCGGTTGTTGCATCCGATGTAGAAGTCATTATCGTGGGAGGTTTACAAAAACAACATCAGCAATGGTTAAATGCCTGGCGCAAGTGGCAAGATTTACCCGCAGTTAAAAATAATCATCTTTACAATATTAATCCCGATTTATTACAAC
>JALXDW010000333.1 GCA_027070385.1 Chromatiales bacterium | reverse complement strand
ATAACACTCGATGAATTACAAAACACCATCCGCAACAACAACCTGGATTTACCCGCAGGCAGACTGAACACGGGCAGCCAGGAACTCAGCACGCGAACCTTGGCACGTTTTAAAACAGTGGAACAAATCAGAAACCTGCCCATTCGTAATAATGCCGGTGCAATTATTCGTTTAAAAGACGTTGCACAGGTTATAGACTCTCATGAAGATGAGCGTTTACGAATACGGCTCGATAATAAAAGTGCGATTAAACTTTCCATCCAGAAACAACCTAAAGCCAATACAGTTGATGTTGTTGATGCTGTTAAAAAACAGTTAGGTTGGCTCATCACGGAAAAACTGATACCCGCGAATATCCATATTGCCGCTATCAGTGATCAGTCTGTCTTTGTTCGATATGCCTTAAAAAACGCATCCATCGCTGTTATCAGTGGTGCCATTTTGGCCATGCTGGTGGTGTACCTTTTTCTTGGCAATATCCAGCGCACCCTGATTATTGGAACAGCGATCCCTTTGGCCATTCTGTTTACCTTTATTATTATGGCAGCCAGTGGGCTAACATTAAATATAATGACATTAGGGGCATTAGCACTAGGGGTTGGCTTACTGATAGACAGTACCATTATCATGCTTGAAAACATCACCCGTCATCAAAGCCTCGGGGAAAAACGCAAAGATGCCTCGCTACATGCAGCACAGGAAATTAACAGTGCCATTGTTGCTTCAACCAGCACCAACCTTGCCGCAATATTACCTTTTCTTTTTATCAGCGGTTTAACCGGCTTGTTGTTCAGCGAGCTGGTATTTGTGTTGAGTATCGCAATACTGGCGTCACTTATTGTTGCTATTACCCTGGTTCCTGCACTTGCAACACAAATAAAAACAATCTCAACACCAGACACTGATACGCGGCTTAACAATAAAACAACCTCCATTCTTCACTTTCTTGAACGAAAGTTAGGAACTGTTCTGAAAAAAATATTGGCCAAACCTGCCGGCGTTTTTTATATCGCAATTCCTTTATTGATTATTTCTGTTTTCCAACTATCATCTGCAAACTACAAATTTCTTCCATCCATTGATGAAGGCCAAATCCGCGCTTACATTAAAACAGATACCGGCACCCCTTTTGAACAATTCGACAAAACACTCGGAAAAATTGAAACACTGTTTCAACAACAACCCGAAGTCGAAACTGTATTCACAACCTCCGGTGGTTTTGTTTTTGGGCGTTCCGAATTCAAATCCAGCAATAGTGGCAGTATATTCATTCAACTAAAACCAGGCAATAACTCTGCAAAATGGATTGGGAAAATGCGCCGGCAGATCGCAAAGCTACAACTGATTGGAACACGCGTACACCTGCGATCACGTGGTGTACGGGGGATTCGCACAAGTCGCGGTGATGACGATTTAAGTCTGCGCGTACAAGGTTCCAATATTGAACAACTCAGCCGTATTGGCACGACCATTGTCAGTAGACTAAAAGGCATTCCGGGGTTACGTAATATCAGTCACAGTTACGAAGAAGAACGGGAAGAAGTCACTATCAATGTCGATCGACAGCGTGCTGCTGAACTTGCAATGAATATTAATACCATTAACCAGGCTATACGCATTGCGCTGGAGGGTCTGATTATTTCTGAATATATTGATGGTGACAAACGCTTTAATATCCGCTTACGCTTACCCAAAACCAGTATTAACTCGGTTGATAAAATCAGTCGAATTGTAATCGGCAAGGTCAATGGCCAGACCATTCATTTGGCCGATGTCAGTCATATCCGGTTGACACATTCTGCAGCAACGATAAAACGTGACAGGCAACGTCGCATCGTGGAAATAACTGGCAGCTTTGCTGCCGATGCCAACTTGGCGGATATAGATGCTGAAATAAAGCGTCGTTTAAATAATTTAAAACTGCCTGACGGCTATACACTCTACGATGCCGGTAGCACCAAAACATTGCAACAAAACCAGCAATCCGGTTATCTCCTTATTGCTTTGGCTTTATTTCTGGTGTTTGTCGTCATGGCCGTGCAATACGAATCATTGCTTAATCCTCTCGTTATTATTGTGAGTATGGTTTTTACCCTTATTGGTGTGACAGTGGGTATCTGGTTAACTGAATTACTGGGGTGGCTGATACAAATCCCGTTTGATTTTTCAAAATTTTATCACTGGTTAATAACTGTTCCAGTTGAAATTCAAACCTCGATGCCCTTCCGCTTAGGTCTGATCATGTTGATTGGTATAGTCGTGAATAACGCAATTGTTTTGGTTGAACAAATTGAGATAGAACGTGAAAAAGGTTCAGCGATGAATGCGGCAATATTAACAGCAGCACAATTAAGACTGCGCCCCATTTTAATGACAACATTAACCACTGTGGTTGGCATGTTACCTCTGGCGATTGGATTAGGCAGTGGCTCTGAACTGCTCCAACCGCTGGCCATGGTGATTGTCTGGGGATTATTATTTTCCAGTCTGGTGAGTCTGATTTTAGTGCCAGCGGTTTATAAACTGGTTCACTTCCAATCGCACTAGAGCAATGGCTCAATCAATTCGACACAGGGTATGCCAACGGTTTCGCCCCCGAAGGCTCGAACCATGCGAGTTTGTTATGAAGTTTTACAACATCACCCACAATAATTAAGGTGGGTGGCAGTATTTCAGTGTTATCCACAATATCAGGTAAAGTGGATAAATCACCAATATGCACTTGTTGCTGTGGTGTTGTCCCCTTTTCAACTAAAGCAGCCGGTGTTGAACTGTCCAGACCATGAGCCACAAGTTGCTTACAGATTTCCTTCACCCCATGCAGTCCCATATAGAAGACGATAGTCTGGCCCTTATGCGCCAGTGCTGACCAGTTTAAATTGACACTGCCATCTTTTAAATGCCCGGTAACAAACATGCACGACTGCACATAATCCCGATGTGTCAACGGAATACCGGCATAAGCCGCGCAACCCGCTGCAGCGGTGATCCCCGGTACCACCTGAAAACTGACTCCTTGCTCCATCAAAGTTTCAATTTCTTCACCACCACGACCAAAAATAAACGGATCGCCACCTTTCAGCCGCAGCACTTTTTTGCCTTCTTTGGCAAAACGCACCAGAAGCTCATTGATGTTTTCCTGTTTAACCGCGTGTTTATCGCGCGCTTTGCCCACATACACAAATTCGGCATCCCGACGTACCATTTCCAGAATTTCAGCAGACACAAGTCGATCATAAACAACCACATCGGCTCGCTGCATCAATCGAAGCGCACGAAAAGTCAGCAAATCCGGATCACCGGGCCCAGCCCCCACTAAATACACTTCACCAATATTATCCGGCACTTTAGCCTCATTGACCGCCTGATCCAATGCCTCTTGTGCAGCTTTATCTTTACCGGCTATCAGCATATCGGCTATCGAACCATCGAGTATATGCTCCCAAAATCCGCGAATATGGTTGCTATTGTGGTTAAATATCTCTTTTACACGGTCACGATAAGACTCAACCAGTTGCCCTAAGCGACCATAAGCCGCAGGAATAAACGTTTCCAGTTTCGACCGCAATAACCGCGCCAGTACCGGTGATGAGCCACCGGTCGAAATAGCAATTTGTACCGGATCGCGATCAATCACTGAAGGGGTGATAAACGTACATAAATCGGGGGTATCCACCACATTGACCGGGATATTTTTAGCAGAAGCCTCTTCGTAAACAGCTTGATTCACTTCACGCACATTCGTTGCGGCAATCACCACGCGGTAATCACCGACATCACCGGCTTTAAATGCCGCTTTAACATGAGTAATTTCCCCCTTATCCGCTAATTTAGCCACCTCCGAACTCAATGCGGGTGATATAACTGTCACGTTGCCGCCCGCACGTATCAGCATAAAAATTTTACGTGCGGCCACTTGACCACCACCCACAACAAGGCAGGGTTGTTCTTTAATATTTAAAAATATAGGGAGAAATTTCACTGAAAAGCAGGCCTGAAATGATTAAAACTGAATTTTAATGGGACAGCCTCAAAGGTACAAGTAAATACTTGATATATAACCCAAATGGAATAGATCAAAATACCCGGAACAGCCTCGGGGGGAGCCATGTGCCCTCCCCCTGGCATTTCAAAACTTTGCCGTTAAAACAACGTGTAGATAAAAGGCGCAACTGCTGAACCTTGCGTTAACACCAGTAATACACCAAGTAACAATAAAATAAGAATAATCGGTGCCAGCCAGAACTTCTTACGGGCACGCATAAAACGCCATAAATCTTTTAGTAAATCTAACATTAAAATGGATTCTCCATGTTCTCTTTATTATGTGATTTATTGGTAACACGATACGTTGTCATTTTACTATCCAATTTTCTGGAAAGAGGATCTTTGCCGAATAACTTCATCACTAAACCAAAAGGTACAAAAACCAGATAAAAAACAATACCTAAAATAAGCCGGGTGTTAATCCACCCCATTATGCCACCAAATAGCATCCATAGCTTATAAAAAGGCTTTAAGCCCGATGGATAAAGTACTGCCAAAGTAGCCGTTACAGCCAGTACCCACCATGGCCAAAGCGGAAAAGGTTTTGCAAAAATCCACGGCAACAAAAGTCCAAACAGCAAGACTAAAATAACACCAAAGAGTAAGCCGAATTCTCTCAGTTCTTTTGTGGTGGCAGATACTTTATCGGTCATCATCATTATCCAATTCAAATAAATCTTTTAAATTCAAAGCAACCTTAACGACAACAAAAATAGCATTAAAAT
>JALXDW010000332.1 GCA_027070385.1 Chromatiales bacterium | reverse complement strand
GTTTTAATTCGCTTAAAGGCCAGGTGCTTTATTTGAGATTGACTGCTGCTGCCACTGCCACCCCCCATAAATGAAGAGCCGTGCATGGGGTCGTCAACATTGCGCGCACCGGTCAGACCACCGAGCATCACGATAAACCCATAAATAATGATGAACAAGCCCAGTCCTTTCCAGAGTTTTTTCCAGCCGGATGCACCTTCTTTAATGGGTTCAAGTGCCCCAAGATAAACACCGGAAACAACGAACAACATAGCCCATAACAGCATGGTCATGGTGGCAGAAATAAAGCTCACACGTTCCAACATCATAATGGCAATCGCCAGCAGGATAACACCGGCAACATATTTGACAATGTCCATCCAGGTGCCGGCTTTAGGCAAGAATTTCCCACCGGTAGTGCCGATGATCAGCAGCGGTAAACCTAAACCATTCCCCAGAACAAACATGGACAGGAAGCCCAACCACATATCCCCTTCTTTGGCCGCAAGAGTGAGTGCACCTATGATAATCGGGCCGGCACATGGGCCGATTATAAGGGCCGATAAAATACCCATAATGGCAACTCCAATCAGGTTGCCGCCTTTTTGCTGGTTACTGAGTTGGCTTAACTTGCCCTGAAATGAGGCCGGGAGTTGAATGGTGAAAAAACCAAACATGGAAAAAGCCAATGCGACAAAAATAAGTGCAAAGGGGATCAGGATAACCGGGCTCTGGAAATAAGCCTGAATATTGAACGAGCCGGAGATCATGCTGACGATTAAACCCATTGCTCCGAAAGTGAGCGCCATGCTTTCAACATAAACCAGTGACATGGTAAAAGCACCACGGGTGGTGACTTTTTCGCCTTGACCAACAATGATACTGGATAAAATAGGAATCATCGGATACATGCAGGCGGTGAAAGCCAAAGCCAAACCACCTAGAAAGAAGCCAATAACAATTTTCCATAGCTCACCTGAGCCAAGAAGCTGTTCATATTGATCCTGTTCAGAAACAAAGCCGTTATCACTGCTCGTGGTTGCAGCAGCATTGACAAGGGCCGCACCAGGAGCCACTTTTATTTCAATGGTTTTGTGAATAGGCGGATAACAGATCCCGGTTTTTTCTGCGCAACCCTGATAGGTGATTTTAAGTGTGGTGAGTACTGTTTTATCAGTTGAATTATTTAATGGGATCTGAACATCGGTTTTATGGTGGTAAACCTCAATCTTGCCAAAGAACTCATCGTCTTTGATATCCCCTTTCGGGTAAACGGCTGTCCCGATGGTGACCCCTTCGCCTTTTTTGATAACCAGCTTGAATTTGTCTCGGTACATGTAGTGGTCAGGTGCAATTTCCCAATGTGCATAAACGGTGTTATTTTTAAATTCATAACCAAACTGGAAAGCCATATCCGGTTCGAGAATTTCATTTTCTTCCTCGCCAATGCCTAATGTGGAGCTGAGCGAATTCAATGCTGAAATACCATCGCCTGCGGCCATTGCAGGGTTGAATCCCAGAGATAAAAAGAGAGTCGCAAGAAAGCTAAAGATAACGGAGTGTTTTTTTAACATACAAAAATTCCTATGATGGAGTAGCCCAATCTGGCTGTATTTATTTTAATTTTTGGCTACGAAAATATTTCGTAAGCTAAAGACCGCTGTTTGCAGCCTAAGTTCAAGTTTCTATATAATAGTATAAATAAGGGTGTTCTTTGCGAAAAAGTGGGGCGAAAAAGCAGGTTATTTATGAATCAAGGGCTGTTTTACCGTTTTTTGCCATAAAACTACAATGTACGTGATTCTTCCTCAATGATCTGTTTAATATTAATAGCGTAGCTGCTGGGGTTTAGAATTTGGCCAATCTCAATGGCATGGGAACCGGTGCGCCAACGTGGATTTGCCAGATTCAGGATTTTGCGTTTTTTAAAATATTGCTTGTTTTTGTCCAGTACCAGCATGATCATCGGCCGCAGTCGTGCCGATTTGCTGGCCGAAATCACCACACCGACCATACCATTATCAAGTTCAACCAGACTGCCTATCGGGTAGATCCCTAAACATTTAATCAGGCTTTCGACCATCTCCTTGTTAAAGTCATTTTCGGCCCATTTGTAAATATTATTGAGAGCTTCGTAAGGTGACATACCATCGTGATAACAGCGGTCACTGGTAACAGCGTCATAGACATCGACAATAGAAATAATTTGAGTGAGTAGCGGGATTTTATTTTCGCTTAATTGATCGGGATAGCCTTGTGCTTTTTTTCGTTCATGGTGGTGTAACACGGCATCAAGGACTTGCATCGATAATTCTTTTTCATTTTTTAAAAGCTGAAATCCGAGTTCCGGGTGTTGTTTTATAATATCAAACTCGTCGGCAGTGAGTTTTCCTGGTTTGTTCAAAATATGATCCGGGATTTTCATTTTGCCTAAATCATGCAACAGTCCCCCTAAGCCTACTTCATTTAACTGTTGTTTTGTGAGCCCCAGGCAGTGGCCAAAACTTAAAGCCAGTATACAAACATTGACGCAATGGTTAGCCGTGTATTCGTCACGGTTTTTCAGAAAGGTCAACCAGACCAGCGCATGTTGGCTGGTAATGACCTGATCAGCCAATTCACTAACAAGTTGTTTCGCTTGACGGGTATCAATACTGGTACCGAGTCGCGCATCTTCAAGTGCCTGATTAATGTATTGGTTTGTCTTGTTGAAGGTAATCCGTGCCTGGCGTAATTTTTTCAGATAATCTTGTTGTTCAACTTCATCAGACTGGAACGTCGATGTTGTTGTTGGCTTGAGCGTGGTTGTCACAGGTCGGCTTGCAAGCACTTGCAGTTGGCCACGTATGTCTGGGTCTGAGAGTTCGATATCAATAAATACAAAGTCACAAACGGATTTTACCTGTTCTAAAAGTTCGTCACAGTTGATTAAAAACCCCTGAAATAAAAAGGGCGACTCCAACCAGGGACGATCCAGTTCGGTGACATACATGCCCTGGGTCAGATATTCTGGTGTGACTTTAATGGTTTGTTTCATAGGATTTTATTATTTTAATTGTAACGAGTCTGTTATCCAGTTGAGATAGGTCGTTGCCCCTGATTCAATATTAACACTGACAAACTCCGGTACATCATAAGGATGCTGCTGCTGGATAAATATTTCCAAGGCAGCCAGTGCATGTTGTTTGGTTTTTATAACCAGTAACAGTTCATTATCGGTTTCAATCTTTCCTTGCCATTGATAAACCGATTGAATGTTAGGAATAATATTGACACAGGCTGCAAGCCGTTGTTGAACCGCACCTTGCGCTATGGCTGTGGCGACATCAGCATTGGGGCAAGTGGTGAAGGCAATATAATAGTCTGACATTGTATCCACTTTATGAGTACCAGATGCTGCTGGCGGTTTCTTATATGATTTGGACATATTGTCTAAGCATAGTTAATTGTTAAGGATTTTAGTCGGCTAGTAAAGAAAGATAACAAAATAATCGGTTTAAGGCTTTAAATCCAGGATTTACCCCCCATCTATCCTGTATGTCTTTTTTTCGAATTTTATTACTGCTGTTTCTAAGCATCCCCGTGTTGGAAATTTACCTGTTGATTAAAGTGGGTGACAGTATTGGGGCTTTCCCGACGGTTGTTTTGGTGGTTTTGACCGCAGTTGCTGGAGTATGGTTACTTCGTATGCAAGGTTTTGCAACCCTTGCGCGGGCGCAGCAAAGTCTGGCACGTGGTGAAGTCCCGGCGAGTACGCTGTTTGAGGGGGTGCTGTTATTTATCGCGGGTGCGTTGTTGCTTACCCCGGGGTTTTTTACCGATAGCATTGGCTTTATTTTGCTCATACCGTACAGCCGGCAATGGGTGGTTGCTTTTGCTTTAAAGCGCGCGCTGCAAAATGGTTCATTTTACAGTGCATCGGGTTCGGTCTATACACAAACAAGCCAGCAGCAGGCAGATGTCATCGAGGGTGAATTTATTTCTCATGATGATAAGCAATAGACTTTGGCAATATCCAAAGGATGGGGCTTGACACAATTAAAAACGAGGCTATTATTAGCACTCATTAGAGGCGAGTGCTAATAATAGCGCAACCTAAAACCCAAACATAACTATTTATTTGATTTAACAGGACTTTTTACTAGGAGATATAAAACATGAAGATCCGTCCATTACACGACCGTGTCGTCATTCGCCGTATGGCAGAAGAAACAACCACTGCAAGTGGTATCGTTATCCCTGATAGCGCAACTGAAAAACCATCTGAAGGCGAAGTGATTGCTGTGGGTAACGGTAAAGTCAATGACAGTGGTAATGTTACGCCTCTCGATGTGAAAGTAGGCGATAAAGTATTATTCGGCAAATATGCAGGTCAGGAAGTGAAAGTTGGTGGCGAAGAAGTCATCATCATGACTGAATCAGACATTATGGGTGTACTGGAAGCTTAAATTCCGGTTTATTTTAACCCCGTTAACCTAATTTTAATTTAGATATTCGCAGAGGAAAATAATTATGACTGCAAAAGAAGTAAAATTCAGTGAAGATGCTCGTCAACGTATGTTGGCCGGTGTAAACACACTCGCAAACGCTGTAAAAGTAACATTAGGTCCTAAAGGTCGTAATGTTGTATTAGACAAAAGCTTTGGTGCGCCAACCATTACAAAAGATGGTGTATCAGTTGCAAGAGAGATCGAGCTAGAAGACAAGTTCGAGAACATGGGCGCACAAATGGTGAAGGAAGTTGCTTCACAAACTAACGATATTGCAGGTGATGGCACAACGACAGCAACCGT
>JALXDW010000331.1 GCA_027070385.1 Chromatiales bacterium | reverse complement strand
GTATTGGAGATGGGCATTTAGATCTATTGATAGAAAACAAACTGGTTGTTGAATTAAAGACCGTAGAAATATTATTACCACTGCATAAAGCTCAGGTAATATCTTATTTAAAAGCAACCAACTTACATTTAGGTTTATTAATTAATTTTAATACACCTCTATTGAAACACGGAATTAAACGTATTATATATTCCAATTAACTTCTTTGCGCCCTTGGCGACCTGGCGGTTAATTTTTTAAAAAGGTATTAAATAATGACTGATATAGATATAGAACAATACAAAATTACTGAAGAACCTTATTACGAGGCAATGGGTAATGAAGTTGCACTATACGAAGCCGCTTATGAAGCTCGCATGCCTGTTATGGTAAAAGGACCAACCGGGTGTGGCAAGTCCCGTTTTATCGAACATATGGCTCACAAATTGGACAAACCTTTAATTACCGTTGCCTGTAATGAAGATATGACCGCATCCGATCTGGTTGGACGTTACTTGCTTGATGCCAATGGTACTCGCTGGCTGGACGGTCCATTAACCACGGCTGCACGCATTGGTGCTATCTGTTACCTTGATGAAATTGTAGAAGCACGTCAGGATACAACGGTTGTTATTCACCCGTTAACCGATCACCGTCGCACCTTACCACTCGACAAGAAAGGTGAACTCATCGAAGCACACCCTGATTTTCAGCTGGTTATTTCCTATAACCCTGGCTATCAAAGTTTGATGAAAGATCTGAAGCAATCAACCAAACAACGTTTTACCGGCCTGGATTTTGATTATCCGGATTCAAAAGTAGAAACAGCTATCGTTGCCAAGGAAGCAGGTATTGATGAAGATACCGCAGCCAAGTTAGTCAAGATTGCTCACGCGGCTCGTAACCTGAAAGGCCATGGTCTGGATGAAGGTATCTCTACCCGCTTGCTGGTCTATGCGGCAACCTTAATCAATAAAGGTATTGATGCAAAAGAGGCTTGTGAAATGGCACTCGTTACACCTATCACTGATGATAAAGACATTCGTGATACGCTGGTTCATTCTATAGATAGTATTTTTGCTTAAATTATACAAAGCATGAACCACCAAGACGCAAAGAACGCCAAGTTTTATAATAAAATACTTGTCAATCTAGCAACTTGGTAATAAGAATGAATTCTTTGAAGAATTAACCATTCCTTTCTTGGCGTCCTCGGCGCCTTGGCGGTTAAAAACGATGACAACGAAAGTAACGACAGAATATCCACATCACCGTAAGCAGCTTAAATGTAGCTTCGAACAAATTGAAGATTGCTTCGATGACTACATGAAAGATGCATTGCGAAATCTGAGCAATGAAGGTATTGAAAAATATCTTTCCGGTGCCTCTTTGGTTTGCATGATTGGTCGTGGCTGGGAGCCCGTCTCTATTTATCTTGAAGAAATGCCACAGATGGTACACCGGTTAGGTGATGAAGCTATTCTGGAAATTATTTCCAAAAAAGTCTGGGATATGTCGCGTTCACCAAACGGCAAGGCCATTCCACCCTTTATGCAGTGCTTGCCTGAGGCATCACGTCGTCTTGGTACACTTGAGCAAATGCAACACTTTCTCGACATTTTATTTGATATGGTCGAGCAAACTACAACCTCGGTGCATGGACATCACAAAACCCATTCAAGCCAGGGATTTCTTGTTTTACTTGAACAAATTCCCTTCCTGTTAAGCCAGTTATCACTTGAAGGTTTAAAAAACTGGATCGAGTACGGTGTAAGAAATTACAACAACCATCCTGAACGACAAAAAGATTATTTCAGCCTGCAATCAGCAGACAGCAAGGCCATGTTACAACGTGAACGTCACGGTACATTGTATATGGATTCCGAACGCAAGCTCGATATGTATATGCGCAGTATGTGGCAACAGGAAGAATACTTTGTACCCTATTCACTGGGTTTTGATGAGTTACGCAAACCGCAACCTTATTATGATGAACTGGGTATGCGTGTTCCTGATGTGTATGATGATCTGAATGGTGTCAGCGGCATTAATCGCTACCGTATCACACTCGCACACATGGCAGCACACAAGCTCTGGACCCAAAGACAAGTGGCCGACAACCTGTCACCGTTTCAACGTATTGCGGTTGAAACATTTGAAGACTCACGTGTTGAACAATTGATTCTGAGAAAATATCCGGGACTGAGAAAATATTTTTGTGCCCTGCACCCTGCCCCGGTTGAAGGTGACTGTGACAATGAAAAAGAATCCTGTGTTCGCCACCGCCTGGCCATGATTTCCCGCGCTATTCTGGATAAAAACCACGGTTATCAAAACCCGGTTATTCTTGAATATGTCGAAAAATTTCATGCCGCCCTGGCAGAAGGTGAATCCAGTACCAAGGAAATGCTTAACCTGGCGATATCCTTTACTGCACGTACACGTTTACAAAGCGACCTGTTACCGACAGTCCGTTTTGAAAATACTGAAGTGGCTTACCGGGATGACAATCGCCACATGTGGGTATTTATTGAAGAAAACGATGAAGCCGAAGATGACACCAGTCAACCACAAAGCAAGGAAACCGTTGAGCCGGATGGCCTACCCCCTCGTCATTACCATGAGTGGGATTACCATACTACAAGCTTCAAACCGGACTGGGTCACCTTGTATGAATCACTCTATGCGCCGGGTAAAGCCTCGGACATTGATAAAATTCTGGAAAAACATTCAGCACTGGCAAACTATTTAAAACGTATTCTGGATTTATTAAAACCACAGCACTATGTTCGTATCCGTTATCAGGAAGAAGGTAGCGAGCTGGATCTTGATGTCGCAATCCGTTCAATCATTGATTTTAAAAGTGGTGCCCAACCAGACCCACGTATTAATATGAGCCATAAACATGATGGTCGGGATATTGCGGTGCTGTTATTAATGGATTTATCCGCCTCTCTCGATGAAATTCCGGATGGCTGTAGTCAGAGTATTCTTGAGTTAAGTCGTGAAGCCGTGACCTTACTCGGCTGGTCAATTGAACAACTCGGTGACAAGTTTGCTATTGCCGGTTTCCATTCCGACACCCGGCATAATGTACGCTATCATCATATAAAAGGTTTCTCAGAACACTGGGATGATAGTGTTAAAGCACGCCTTGCCAATATTGAAGCCGGTTTTTCGACCCGTATGGGGGCGGCAGTGCGACATGCCAGCCATTATCTTGAAGGACAAAAAGCCGATAAAAAACTGTTGCTGATTTTAACGGATGGTGAACCGGCTGATATTGATGTGACTGATGACAAGCTGTTAATCGAAGACACGCATAAATCCATTGAAGAATTGTCATCCAAAGGTATCTATACACATTGCATCAGCCTTGATAAGAAAGCCGATGACTATATTGAAGATATCTTTGGTGCAAACGGTTATACCGTTATCGATAACGTTGACAAATTACCGGAAAAACTACCAAAATTATTTATGTCACTAACAGCATAAACAGATAATCATGAAAAACATTGTCACTGCCACAATATATTTTTCTTTTAAGGGTAAAAATTATTCACCCTCTATTACGCTGGAACTGGATAAATACCTGGCCGCAACCGGGAGCTTACCCGATCTATATCCACTCATTGCGAACGAAAATAATTTTGACTTATATTCTTATGAGTACGAAGTTATGCAATCTGTTGACATCCATTTTAGTCAACCACAAGGTCTGATCGCAGATTTTATTACTAATGGGCAACTCGATCACGACGCATTTCAAGCAGCCTGGCAAAAGCAGCGTATTGAATCCCGGTTACTCGATATTGCCAAACGCCACATGAATATCAACGATTTTACAACCCAGCCACAACTTAAAAATGCACTGCTCGATGCCTACCAGCAAGGTAAACAGGATCGCCATTAATTGCGTAAAATGTATACTATTTTACTAGGTTATTTCTAAAGTTAAAAATAACCACACCGATAAAGCAAGTATTCATCTCCATCAGTCAACAAACGGGTATATTTTCTTGTAAAACAACTCATTATAAGAGATTTGAATACAATTTATGACCAAAAGATGCCATAAAATTCGCTGCAGTATTGTTATGAAGGTGTCAATTCTTGCGGGCAGTGTCACTGCATTGGCATCGCTGATTATTGGCAGCCTGATTATTAATGGCTCATCCGACATTATTTTCCAGAATGCACTCAACCGCCTGCAGTATGAGACCAATATCAAGTCATTAAAACTGATTTCAGACATCAAGAATCTAAGTGGTGATGCCCAGTATCTGGTTGGCACCCCACCCATTAAAGGTATTCCACGTGCTATCCAAAATGGCGGTATCGATCCAAATAATAAATCCAGTACACAAGCATGGAAAGTACGGCTTGCAAATATTTTTTCTGAGCTGATTCGTGCCAAGGAGAACTACCTGCAAATTCGTTATATTGGTATTGCGGATGGCGGTAAAGAATTGGTGCGGGTTGATCGTAAAGGCAAATTTATTCACACAGTCGCCAAAAACCGCTTACAACAAAAAGGAAAAACGGCTTATTTTAAAAATGCTATCAAGATAAATCCAGGTGAAGTTTACCTGTCCGAAATAACGCTTAACAGGGAGTTTAATGAAATTTCTGAACCTCATACCCCGGTTATCCGTGCAGCAGCACCTGTGTATTACAATAACAAATTATTCGGCATTCTTGTTATCAATATGGAATTTGGAAAAATATTCAAGGAGCTGATAAAAAATACACCACGCGAATTAATTCCTTATGTCACCAATGAAGAAGGCTATTTTCTAGCCCACCCGGATGAAACCATGACTTATGGATTTGACCTTGGAAATAAC
>JALXDW010000330.1 GCA_027070385.1 Chromatiales bacterium | reverse complement strand
GTTTTATAGAATATTTTTTTGCATCTTGTTGACAAGTTTATACGGCATGTCTATATTTTAACCACCTTGAGAAAGTTCTACACACACAACCGGTTCTATGCCGGTTAATAATAATTAGTAGAAACGGATTTTTCTTCTAACATCATAAACAGGATAAAACCTTTCGTAAGAATAGGTGTAAGTGTATGCGCTGATTTATTAGCGTAGGTTGCTTGTTGTCTCCAGATTTCTTCCGATAATAAAGGGGAATTTAATGAAACGTCGTACGTTTTTAAAATTTGGTAGTGCCAGTGCAGCAGCTGCACTCACAGGTACTGCTGGTTTAATCATGTGGCAACCACGTGCACATGCAGCTACTATCAATAAGGAAATATGGATTACAGAAGGCACCATCACACAACCTGATGGTGTTGATGTGTACTTTCGAGGCTTTAGTGGAAGCGATGCTAACCTTGATGTACCCGGTCAGGTTTTAGTCATGGCTGTCGGTGATACCTATAATCTTACTATTCACAATACGTTGAATTCAACACATAACTTTGTGGTGGATGCATTGGGTATAAACACTTCAGTACCCGCCGGTGGCACACGTAGTGTTACGATTACAGCGAGTGATCCCGGTACTTATATTTATTATGACAACCGTGATTTGCCCAATAACAGATTAGTGGGATTACATGGTGCACTTGTTGTATTTCCTAATGGTGCAGATACTTCAATTGAAGCGGGTCGTGATATGCCTGTTCGTGAGTTTGTCTGGGTGTTTCATGATATTGATCCAGCGTGGAATGATGCCATACGTCGAGGTAATAACACACCAAATAGTTATGTTCCCCGATACTTTACCTTAAATGGTTTAAATGGACGCCCGCCGGGTGCACCGGGTGCACATGATCCCGCTGTTGATAGTATGGTCGATCCACGTACGGCTATTCACGGCCATTTAGGTGATCGCACAATGGTGCGTTGTATTAATACCGGTCGAGCACAGCATGCAGTGCATTGTCATGGTAATCATATGGAATGGTTAAGCTCAAATGGGCAGCAACGTGATGATGTGTGGAAAAAAGATATTATTCCACTGGATGCGAACGGTGGAATGATGGAATTTATATTCCCATTTGAACCGGCTCCTGATGCCTGGCCGCCAATGACCAATGCGACATTAGCACAAGCCGAAGCTGACGGTCTTCATACGGCTTACCCCATGCACTTACATGACGAGATGACTCAGACCGCTGGTGGTGGGTTATATATGTTTGGTGCGTTAACAGATATTTATTTTGAAGCAAAATAGAAGGGGGTGATAAATGTTAAATATATTAGAAAAACATAGCTTGATGGGGATGCGTGGTGGTGCTGGCGGTGGCGGCGGTGGAATGGGCAATGCCTGTTATATTTATCCCATCGCAAATACACCCACACTGGATCCTAATCCTGACGTTGTATATCAGCGTGCTGTTGATATGAACATCCCTCTTACAATGGATGATGGCAATGTGGTTAATATGTGGGGATTTGCTGATACAGCTGCTGGTGGTGGCATGGGCGGTGGAATGGCTGCGGCTACTTTCCCATCGGCCGCTATGCGGGTTACCGAAGGCCAGGTTGTCCATACTCAATTACAAGTTGGAATGATGTTGTGGCACACAATTCATCATCATGGTATTGAACCTGAATATCGTAGTGACGGTGTAGGGCATATTTCATTTGATGTAAATGGCCAGTATACATACCAATGGCGGCCAGCACATGCGGGCACTTATTTTTATCATTGCCATACCAATACCGTTTTGCATGCCGAAATGGGAATGTACGGGGCTTTAATTGTTGACCCTCCCGAGGGAGCTGGCACCTTATTTTCGGGCGGACCAACGTATGACGTAGAAGCCTTCTGGGTCGTCGATGAAATTGATTCATCCTGGCATAACTTGCCCTGGGATGCAGGTACTTGTGGTGGTGATGTCGGTTTAAATGAACTGAATCCAGACTATTTCGTTATAACCGGTGTAGATGGCAGTGGTAACAGTGCTATGGATGCGCCCCCTATTTCGGCCACTGTACAGCGAGGCCAGAAGTTGTTGGCACGTTATATTTGTGCAGGTTATCACCCTCAACGGTTACGTTTGGGTGGGCTGACAGGCACCATTTACGCATCGGATGGGCGGCCATTACCGAAACCTCAGCAAGTGACCGAAATTAGAGCCGTATCGGCGGAGAGGTACGATATTATTTTCGAACCCACGCAACGTGGTACGTATTTGATTGAAACTGACATCCTTCATTGGATAACAGGTGAAGTTTTAGGGACAACCCGAACAAGCATTACCGTTGTCTAATATAAGCAATAAACAAAGTGAAAGAGGTGGTCAATTATCACCTCTTTCACTTTAACGAGAGAGTGAAAAGCTATTTCCGACAAAAAGCTAAACAAATGAGCGAATGGGCCGATAAAGTCTCTTGTATATCCGTCTAAAACGGGAAACGGGAGAGGATATAGTGAATAGCCTGGCACTTAGCATTTTATTAACATTCTGGCTTGCTTCAAGTGTGATTGCGAGTGAGCGTTATTCGTTTGGTGTTGTGCCGCAACAGGCTGCAAGCAAATTGGTCAGGAGCTGGAACCCGGTTTTTAAGCATATTGAACGGCAAACGGGTATAAAATTATTATTTGCGACAAAGCGAAATATTTCAACTTTTGAGAATGCCTGTGCATCCGGTGACTATGATTTTGTCTATATGAACCCCTATCATTATATTCAGTTTCATGGTGAGACAGGTTATCGGCCGATGGCAAAAGCCCGTGATAAAAAGATCAAGGGTATCATTGTGGTTAAAAAAGATTCGGATATTCATAGCCTGGAAGAACTGTCAGGCAAGACACTTGCCTTTGCCTCTTACCGGGCCTTTGGTGCCAGTCTGGTACCGAGGACAGCATTAAAAAAGAAAGGGATCCGTTTTACATCCAAATATGTGGGCTCACATGATACCGTTTATTACAACATTGCCACTGGTAATTTTATCGCCGGTGGAGGGGTCATGCGTACATTGGAAGCCACCAGTGATAATGTACGAAAAAGGTTGCGAGTATTATGGGTAAGCCCAGGCTACACTCCACATGCTTTTGCCGTACATGCGCGAGTACCGAATACGATAGTAAGCAAAGTGAAACAAGCATTAATTAATCTGGACAAAACGGATGAGGGAAAAATTTTATTAGACAGATTAAAAATAAAAGGAATTGAAGCTGCAAAAAACAGTGATTGGGATGATGTACGAAAATTAAAATTTTAATCGCGATACCAATGAATCGCTGTTGTTTATTTATTGGCCTGCCAGCTGTCAAATTATTTCAAAATAAATTGGAACTGCTTCAGTCAACTGTTTAAATTTACGGAATCGAAAATCGTTTTGCCATAAAAAAATCCGGCATGGGAAGACCATGCCGGAAATGTGTGTTTTTGACAGTAATCATTAACACACTGGTTCTCGAGGAGTTGAGAATATGCTAAAGCGGTTAGCCAATGGATGGGTATTCGTTCATAGACAGCTTGCTCTCGTTTTTTTCAATGCTCTTGGTCTTGCCCCAAGCCTTCAGCAAACATACAGTGGTAAAATAGATTCATGCAACGTAGTCTCTGTTATTCGCAGTTATTGCACAGTGAAATGTTACTGTAAAATAGTGTGAAATACTGACATTTTAAAAAAGTGAAATAGTAGGCTTGTTTGGGTTCGCTTGTGTGGACAGCATTTTTAAAATCAGGTTAAGATCCTTTACCAAATAGTCAGGAGTTTTATATGAAGTGCCTTGTTTTTCGATGTGGTCGTAAAGATGAAATGTATCTTTATCTGCCTTATAGTGAGGATGAAAAAACGCTTATCGAAACATTGCCTGAAGACTTGTTAAAATTAACCGGTGGCTTGCAGAAAGCGTTAGAATTGGAAATCACCATTGACCGCAAGTTAGCCAGGGTAAAAGCAGCGGATGTACTCAGCGCATTGCAGGATAAAGGCTATTTTTTACAGATGCCCCCCAATGCTGTTTTAATTAAAGATGAATCAATGCTCAATAATCCATCCGATTCTTTTTAAATATTGATGACAAAAATAAATCTATTGGCTGAACTTAAAGTATGGGGCACAGCCGAATTTGCCAATCAACTCAAAGCGACGCTTGAAAAAATGAGCGTGACACAACTGCCGTTGCAGCGAGCTTTATCCTTTAGCAATATAGCACTCGACACCAATATTAAAGCCATTTTGTTGGCGACAGCAGAAAATGAAAACCAGCTTTTGGTTAAGGTGGGACTTTTTTATACCGGGTTGGTCTCCGGGTGTCACTGCGCAGATGACCCAAGCCCCATGGAAGAACAAAATGAATATTGTGAAGTCCAGCTTAATATTGATAAGCATTCCGGGGATGCCAGTATTGAATTATTGGCAGATTAAATCCGAGAATTAGATATCGCCAAACGTTGTTATTGCAGAATGAATAACAGCGTATTGTCTTATTATAATAAGAGTGACTCTTCATGGATAAAACGAAAGCTTATATCTCTGTTTTCGAGCATTCCTTTAAAAACGGGTATTCGCCCTTGATTTCGATGGCTTTAGCCAGATTTCACAATCGAAATTGATCCAGATCAATTCTCTGCCTGAAAATCATAAAAATCGCAAATAATTAATAAACCGCAACTAAAAAGGGCCGTTAACCTAACAGGAACATATGTGGCAGCCATTGCAGGAGAGACTCCATGCTGGAGGAAGATCTATGGTGCATAAAATATACAGGTGAAAAAATGAGTAAATCATACTTAACTCCCAATCAGGTGGCGGAGCTACTG
>JALXDW010000329.1 GCA_027070385.1 Chromatiales bacterium | reverse complement strand
CAAATCTTCAATTTGCTTTTTAATTTGTTGCTGCTTTTCTTCCGCGCGTAAGCGTACATCATTGCAATGACCATCACCAAGTTCCAGTAATTCTGCAATTTCTTTTAAGGTAAACCCCAGTTGCTTAGCGCGACGAATAAACAAAATACGTTCGATGGTTTCATCCGGGTAAATACGATAACCCTGCTCGGGTTTTTGTGGCTCATTAATCAGCCCGAGGCGCTGATAGTAACGCACTGTTTCAATATTCACCCTTGCACGTTGAGCGAGTTGGCCAATAGTGAGTGGTTTGGACACGAAAGACTCCCATAATCTAACAGTTGTTTAGTACAGACTACACTGCAAATCGATAGTTCCACATTGGCAATATATATGCTTGAACATATATATGAAATATCGTATATTTTGAGGATGGATATTAATGCAAATACATTTTTTTCCGCACTCGCAAATGATATACGTTTGCGAGTACTTACTTTGCTGCAATTACACGGTGAGCTTTGTGTTTGCGAATTGATTCATGCGCTGAATTTATCGCAACCGATGATTTCACGGCACCTTGCATTACTCCGTGCGGACGGCTTGGTTGAAACCCGGCGAGCCGGGCAGTGGATGTATTATCGTTTGCACCCTGAATTGGCTGAGTGGGCGAAAGAGGTATTGGCAAGTACGGTGGATGCCAATCAACAGCAAGCTCCGTATATTCATGACAGCAAGGCACTGACCAATATGCCGAATCGACCCGATGCGGCCTGTTGTGGTTAGCCACTTTTATTTATAAATTTCACTCTATTTTATAAGGTAACACGATGACAATACGCATTGCGATTAATGGTTTTGGGCGTATGGGACGGCTTGGATTTCGTGCAGGCTGGGACAACCCTGCTTACGAGATTGTACATGTTAATGAGATTGCAGCGGACAGTGCAACGATGGCACACCTGCTTGAGTTTGATTCAGTGCATGGCCGTTGGGAAAAAAATATTGCACATGAAAGCGATGCCATCATTGTTGATGGCCAGCGTATCAGTTACTCATCACGACAAAATCCAGCTGATATTGACTGGGGCGCAATGAACGTTGACATGGTGGTTGAATGCAGTGGTCAATTTAAAACAGCAGCAACATTACAATGTTATTTCGATCGAGGGGTGAAAAAAGTACTGGTTTCTGCACCGGTATCTGAACCTGCAATCAATATTGTTTACGGTATTAATCAGCATGAGTACCGTCCCAAAAAACACCATATTATTACCGCTGCATCATGCACGACTAACTGTCTGGCACCTTTTATAAAAGTAATGAAAGATTCTGTCGGTATCCGACATGGTTGTATGACAACAATTCATGATATTACCAATACTCAGACGATAGTGGATAAAGGCCATAAAGACTTGCGTCGTGCACGTGCCTGCGGCCAGTCACTTATTCCGACTTCAACCGGTTCAGCAAAAGCAATTACCAAAATTTTTCCAGAACTGGACGGAAAGTTAAATGGTCACGCGGTGCGTGTTCCATTATTAAACGCTTCGCTGACTGATTTTGTGTTTGAAGCCAAACGTGAAACCACAGCAGAGGAGATTAATGCCTTGTTTAAACAGGCATCGGAGAATGAATTAACCGGTATTTTAGGCTATGAAGAACGTCCGTTAGTATCCGTTGACTATGTGAATGATCCCCGCTCAAGTGTTATTGATGCCTTATCAACCATGGTAGTGAACGGGACACAGGTAAAAATTTATGCCTGGTATGATAATGAATGGGGTTATGTTAACCGGATGATGGAATTGGCAGCCTTTATTGCGAAAAATCTGTGAAGATATGATTGTGGACAAATAACATGAATAGCTCTTTCAGAAATTATCTGGTTATTACAGCGGGTTATTGGGCTTTTACCATTACTGATGGTGCCTTGCGAATGCTGGTGGTGTTATATTTTCATTTGCTGGGGTATTCGCCTTTTGAAGTTGCCATGTTATTTTTGTTCTATGAATTTTTTGGTATTGTAACCAACCTTGTTGGCGGTTGGTTAGGTTCACGTATCGGCTTGAATCTAACCATGCATATAGGCATGGCCATGCAAGTGTTTGCGCTTGCTATGTTAATGGTTCCCGAAGCCTGGTTATCTGTGGCTTATGTTATGCTGGCGCAAGCTTTGTCGGGTATTGCCAAAGATCTGAACAAGATGTCAGCGAAAGCCGGTATAAAAACATTGTTGCCAAATGAACATAATGATAAAGATTCATTGCTATTTCGTTGGGTTGCTGTTTTAACCGGTTCCAAAAATACATTGAAAGGTGCCGGCTTTTTTGTGGGGTCAGTATTATTGGCGTTGTTCGATTTCAGAGGTGCGCTGGCCATACTGGCAGGTAGTTTGTTCGTTGTGTTGTTGGCCTGTTTTTTTATGATGCCGAGGGGGATGGGCAAATCAAAAGTAAAGCAAAAATTTACCCGGATCTTTGCCAAATCCCCGCTGATTAACCGCTTATCACTTGCGCGCTTTTTTTTATTTGGTGCGCGAGATATTTGGTTTGTGGTGGCCTTGCCAGTGTACTTGTATTCTGTTCTTCAGTGGCCGTTTGTAGAAGTGGGGAGTTTTCTTGCATTATGGGTGATTGGTTATGGCCTGGTTCAGGCGGCTGCACCAAAATTACTGCGTCGAAGTCATCATGGTGCCGGTCCTGACGGGAATACAGCCACGCGTTGGACATTTATGTTGGCTGTGATCCCGTTTGCTATTGCTCTGGCTTTATTTAATGACTATCAGGCCGAGCCAGTATTAATAACAGGTTTGATTATTTTCGGAATTATTTTTGCTATTAATTCCGCTGTGCATTCCTATTTAATTGTTGCCTGGTCAGACAAGGACAAAGTTGCATTAAATGTAGGATTTTATTATATGGCAAATGCTGCCGGTCGTTTAACCGGGACAGTATTGTCAGGCTGGGTTTATCAAACACAGGGGCTGCCAGGTTGCTTGATTTTTTCAAGTATTTTTATTTTGTTGGCAGGAATATTTTCTATTCACCTGTCAGTACCCGTTGAAACAAAAAAGACAGTCTAAAAATAGTCTGCAGCTAAATAGGCCATGTCAATATTGTGTTGATGTGAAGATACTTCACCATTGGCTTTTCGCATTAGTGCCTCAACCCGTGCAGCTTTCATAATTTGTTCATTAATAATTTTGGGATAGAGCTGCTGTTGAGCATCCACTGTCAGAGCCTGTCGTTGGCAGGCCATTGCTTCAAGCAGCGCACGTGTGGCATCACCAAAGTGTTGTAATAGCAGTAACCACGGAGAATGCCAGTTAAGATAATCTTTTACCACTTTACTAACGGGTTTATTTACCCAGCGACGGTTAATCAGTAGTTTTGGAAAAAAATGTTTGGGTAGTTGTCGCTCTTCCAGCTGTGGATTATCGCCCGAACATTTTAGGCCAATACCATTGCGTTTTTTATCACGCAAAAACCACTGTACGCGTGGCCGCTTGCCAGCGGCTGTATTAATTTGTTCGGCCAGCCATTGGGCATGGTTTTCAGGATGATTGAGTGGGCTATGTTCAAATAAATATTGTGACTGAAAGCTGTCGCGGCATAATATGCCCGATGTCCAGGGAATATATTCAGGCTCACTCAGTTCAGATTTAAAACATTCACTGTGTAACAGAGCCAATGGCAGATCCATGTGCTTATCGAGCAGCCATAGTTCATAATGATCAGCCAGTTCAAATGGAACTTGCTCTGCATACTGTTTGACAAGTTCAAGCAATGCCAAGCCAGCTGCTTGTATGGCATCATAATCCATGGTATTCAGTAGCGGGCAACGTTTAAGTCCGGTTTCTGCAGACCAGATAGCAAAACGAATATCCGGGACTTCAATCGTCATGTCACCATCATTGGCAATATTCTGTAAATTGTTGTCACGCAGATAAAGCGTCCAGACTTTACCGTCTGTTGTAACGGCATCTGCATCACCACAATCAATTACATTCATCACACCACGAAACGGGTTAAGCATACGCTGGCTATAGCAATGTGGTTTTGGCAAATTCATCTGTCATTCACAAATTATTATTTCTACCTAAATTAAGCATAGTGAATAAATACTGCATAATCTATGCAAGAAAGTCGCCAATCATGGTAAAATAACTGTTTCAGGCCTGATTTGGCGAATTAATTGACAGGATCAAATATGCAAATTGAAGACAAAAAGATAGTCGTTATGAATTACACATTGACCACGGATGAGGGTGAGGTATTGGATAAGTCCACGGATGGGCGTTTTGCTTATTTGCATGGTGCAGATAATATTATTAGCGGTCTGGAAAAGGCATTAACCGGTAAAAAAACCGGTGATAACCTGACAGTGAAGGTTGCCGCAGAAGATGGTTATGGTATGCGTAATGATGAAATGGTACAGGTTGTTGGACGTGAAATGTTTGAATCCGATGCTGAGTTGGAAGTTGGAACACAATTCCATGCTGAAGGGCCTGATGGCCAACCTATTATGATTACGATTGCAGCCATTGACGGTGATGACATTACCATTGATGGTAATCATCCATTAGCCGGTGTGAACTTGAACTTTGATGTCTCCATTATTGATATACGTGATGCCAGTGAAGAAGAAATCGCACACGGTCATGTACATGGCCCGGATGGTCATCAGCATTAACAAATGAAGGCGCGTAATGCGCCTTTTTTATTATATTTGTGAACCGAGAAATTCATGGCCATTGAATGGTCTAAAAAAATCAATGATTGTTTGTACGAGGTCAGAACAGCCGGTGCAACCCGACGGTTATATACCAACAACGTCTTTCATAGCCAGTATAATCCCAATCGTGT
>JALXDW010000328.1:15329-15832 GCA_027070385.1 Chromatiales bacterium | reverse complement strand
TCCTTGGGTAACGCTTCACCTTGATTCATTACTTTTAAAATAACGTTATTATCATTTTTTTGTATTTGAATAAAAATATCGGCATTTTTATTACTGTAATCATTTGCATTGGAGACAAGTTTATCCAACAATTGTGCAATAAGTTCGGGGTTGCCTTTAACGGTTGCCGGTTCTGTGAGGTTATTCTTAAAAACATAGGACTGTTGCGGGTTTGCCAGCTGGTAGCCTTCCACACAGCCTTGTATAACAGTGGCAATGTCAAATGTAACCCGTTCTTCTGTTTGCAGGGTTTGTTCGAGCCGGGTTGCTTCGCTCATTCGGGTTAATATATTGTTCAGGCGATGGATACCTTCACTGGCACGTTGCAGGTAAATATTTTTGTTGTCATCCCCCTGTTGCCCCATATTTTCTATTGATGAACGTACTACTGAAATAGGGGTGCGTAGTTCATGTGCGAGTTTGCTTGCCATTCCTTCAAGGTAGCGATTGTACTGGCTAAGTCG
>JALXDW010000328.1:12647-15319 GCA_027070385.1 Chromatiales bacterium | reverse complement strand
CTGTGCTTCGGTCATGGTCGCCAATTTCATCCTGACTTGTTGTGGCAGTAATCTGTCCCTGAACTTTTCCGTCACTGGTTATGGCCTGTTCTGCTTCATCTCTTAACTTTCGTATACGGGAAGAGAGATGAATAGCAATGGTGAGTAATACCACTAATGCAATGACAAAGGTCAGCATACTCAGGTTTATCAGTATTTCCATTGCCTGATTCTGTAATAGCAAAATATTGTTACTGGTCTCTTCAATTGCAACCACACCCACAACCTTGTCAAAAGAGTAGACAGGGTGAGTAGCAGTAAGGATAGATACCTTGTTGTTGGGGCTGCTTCGCCATGCGGTGGACGCTTTACCCTTGAGGGCATTGAGTACTTCCGGTGTATTAAGTTGTGAAGCGGTGGATAAGTCATCAACAAAAAGATTGCTGGGTTGGGTTAAAATTTGTTGGTATATGAGATGCATCAGTCCGGATAAAATAGAACGTTCTGCAGCGGGTTTATTTTCGCTGAATGTATATTTGGGTTGATCGTTAATGAGCTTGTCGGTCAGACCAATAACATGAAAGGACTGGTTCACAACCCAGATACGAGAGTTAGGCTGAGTAATATGAGATAACAGTTTTTCAACTTGTGGCGAGGGAACAATAATGGTGCCGAGCGTATCCAGTGAATCCATCGGGGTGGTGGCAACAAGACTTTTAATTTCTCTGTTATTTATGTTATCGACATCAGCAATGGCAAAGCTGATCCTTTCACCAATAATGTAGGTGGGAATACTCAGCTCAATATTATAACCGGCCCGGGTTTGTCGCCAGCTACCTTTAATACGTATTTCCGGCACATTACTGCCATCGGCCATTATCCTGTAGGCATTCACCCAACCAGGTTTTTTTGCAGTTAAAATATATTTTGCAAACTGCCCGTTTTTGTCCTGCATTGCAATAATAAGGTGATCGGAACGGTCCAGTCGCAGGCCATTTCTTTTGCGGTAAATAACGCTATTGTCTTTTACCTGGAACAAAACATACAAGGAATGTTTTTTGCTGCCCAGCTGCATTGTAAAACTTAAATCAGTATTATTATTTTTCAATAAATCATGTTGTGAATTATAGGCAAGTATTTCACTCTTTACATTTACCCAGTCGTCGGTAATGCCGTCCAGCTGTATGCGTGATTTTACCGGGCGAATATACAGGTGTGTTGCACTGTTTAGTGATGTGCTGTTATCCGGGGTAGATAACAACTTGCTTTTAAATATTTCCGGGCGGTCATGCAGTGAGGCGGCAACCAGCTTCACTTTTGCAAGTAGTGTACTTTCCATGTTGCTATATAAATAACGCTGCATTTCCTGCACATACTGGTAACCCATCCACGGAATAATCAGCAATACAGAAGAGGCTAACAGTAATTTACGTTGTATGGTCAGCTTCATGGTTTAATTCGGGTTGTGCCAGCGATAACCCATACCATATACAGTGTCGATACAATCAAATGTTTTGTCGATAAGCTGGAATTTTTTTCGAATACGTTTGATATGCGAGGTGATAGTGGCGTCATCCACAACAATTTTGGCTTCTTCCATTAATTGCTCACGATTTTTAACATGGCCGGGGCGATAGGCCAGGGTATAGACCATCCAGAATTCAGTCAGTGTCAGGTCGATGTTTTGTTCATTCCATTGGATAGTATATCGATTGGTATCAATGGTGAGTTGCCCGCGAGTAATAATATCTTTATTTTCGTCAGCCGGCGTATTATTTGAAAAAGCATCAATACGGCGGAACAGTGCACTGATGCGTGCACATAAATTAATTAAGCTAATGTCTTTGGTCAGGTAATCATCTGCACCGAGTCGTAAACCGGATATGGTATCCAGATCACTATCGCGCGCGGTTAGAAAAATAATGGGTAAGGTTGCAGACTGGCTACGAAGCAGGCGACATATTTCAAACCCACCATCAACATCATTTTCCAGGCCAATATCAAGCAGAGCCAGATCAGGCAATGACTGCTTAAAAGATTCAGTCGCCTGCTCGCGTGTTGCATAGGTTTTTACCGCATAGCCCTGTTTTCCTAGCGCATCGGCATAATTTTCACGCAGGGCTGTTTCATCTTCAACAATGGCAATGGTTTTTTGCATCAGTTCTGTCTGTTCGTCATCTGTGTATCGCTAATTTAGCATAGAAAATCAGCTTTGTGATGGCGAAAACAACATTGCCATAATTCATCATTTTTTATCGTTTGTATGCCTGATTTTATCCACCGTATTGCCAGAAGGGCTTGCTTAAATAAATCCTGACTCCGGCGCGCTTATGGAACCGACACTTTGGGGAAGTCATGGATGACACGCTGGGACAATATAACAGCAAAAAGAGGATAAGTGATGAAACAGGTATTAATAAAACAAAAGCTAATAAAAGATTTACTGGATGAGGCCAGTTGCTTGTTTATTATCTTTCTGGAAGGACTGGCTTTTTTAATTATTTTGTATTTTTCAATCAACGTGGCATTGAGTGCAGAATTAAAAGCATATGATCAGCAAGATAATGAAATCACATTATCAGAAGTAAAACAGGGAAGTCTGTTATTCAAAACAGATGTTGTTGGTCAATACTTGCCAGCAGCCACCGTCAGTACCGATGTGGATATAAAAATTACCGGCATCATTGCACGTG
>JALXDW010000328.1:0-12637 GCA_027070385.1 Chromatiales bacterium | reverse complement strand
ACAACAGCGCAGTGGTTGGAAGGTGTTTATGTTTTCCCCCTGCCGGAAGATGCTGCGGTGGACCATTTACGAATGATTATTGGTGAGCGAGTCATAGAAGGGAAAATAAAACCACGTAAGCAAGCAAGAAAGATATACACACAGGCAAAGCAGCAAGGCAGGAAAGTATCTTTAGTCGAACAGCAGCGTCCCAATATGTTCAGCAGTGAGGTTGCCAATATAGCACCCAATGAAACGATCAAGGTTGTTATCGAGTATCAACAAAGTATTCAATATCAGAATATAAAAGATGACACTGGTAATCAAAAAGCCGGTGAATTTAGCTTGCGTTTCCCCATGGCGATAAACCCGCGCTATATTCCCGGTGAGCCTATTGTTGAAAAACTTGAGTTAACAGTGGCAGAGGTTGGCAGAGGTTGGGCAGTCAATACAACCTTGGTACCGGATGCATCAAAAATAACACCACCGGTAGGTTCCAGCAACATAACCACAGCAAAAACAAATTTAAGGATTGAGCTGGATGCCGGTTTCCCGATTGAGTCGATTGATTCGGCCTATCATCGAGTCACTAGTATGAAGCATGGTTCAGGTCAATATACGCTGACCCTCGCGCCGGATAACAATATCGCCAATCGGGATTTTAAATTGAGCTGGCAAACAGCCATTGGGCAACAACCGCGTGCGGCTGTTTTTAGTCAGCAAGATAAAAACAGTTCTGATACCTACCATTTAATTATGATTATGCCACCAACGGATACAAAAGTGTTGCAACCGAAAATGGGCCGTGAAGTGATTTATATAATAGATTCTTCCGGCTCAATGGCGGGTACCTCCATTGAACAGGCACGCAAAGCATTAATGATGGCGATTGATCGTTTATCCGCGAATGAAACATTCAATATTATTGAATTCAATTCAACTGCACATAAGTTGTTTAAACAGGCCGTCAGTGCCAATTACAGCAATAAAGCCTATGCCAGGCGTTTTATACGGCATTTATCTGCCGATGGGGGTACCGAAATGGCTTCTGCGCTGCAACTTGCACTGGCTAAACCACGGGATGAGCAATCTCATCATAACCGAATCCGGCAGGTTATCTTTTTAACTGATGGTAGCGTCGGCAATGAAGCCGCTTTATTTCAGCTTATTAAAAATCGTCTTGGGGAAAGCCGTTTGTTTACGGTTGGCATTGGTTCTGCACCGAATAGCTTTTTTATGACCAAGGCTGCTCGCTATGGACGTGGCACGTTTACCTATATCGGTGATGTCAATGAGGTGCAAGAAAAGATGAACCGGTTATTTACAAAGCTGGATGCACCTGTTCTAAAAAACATAGAGATTAATTTTAATACCAGGGCTGCAGTGGAAGTCTGGCCGAAAAAACAACCTGATTTATATCAGGGTGAACCGATTATGCTGGTTGCCAAATCAACGGAACAAATACATCAAATTAACGTTACTGCTGATATGGCAAACAGAAAATGGCAGATGGCATTAAAAGTCAGTAAAACAGAGAAAAATAATGATATAGCCGTGCTTTGGGCGCGAAACAAGATTAACGCTTTAATGGATAGTATACATGAAGGAGAAAATAAAAAGGCTGTAAAAAAACAGATAGTAAACGTTGCCTTAAAACATCATCTGGTAAGCAAATTTACGAGCCTGGTAGCCGTTGATGTTACACCCTCGCGTCCATTGCATGAAGCAATAAAGCAACATGCATTTAAAACAAATTTACCCAAAGGCATGATTTATAAAAAGGTATTTGGATCTTTACCACAAACCGCAACAACGTCTGAACTGAATTTAATAACGGGGCTTATTCTTTTATTGATAGCAGTTGCGATAATTTCTTATCAGTCTATTGCTAATAGTAAAAAAACCGTTTAATCATGCTGTTCAAAAATAAACAACGCCTGTTTATTGTGAGCATTATGCTGTTAGCAAGCTGGCAAATTATTACGGGCAGTTATATTCAGGTTAAAGCCTATGTTGCCCAGCAGCTACTGTTGAAGGCATGGGATAAGACACTGGCCGGGGATAAAAAAGTTAAACCCTGGTCCTGGGCCGATACCTGGCCTGTTGCACGGTTACAGGTTCCTGCCTTGAATGAAGATATTATTATTCTTGCCGGCGACAGTGGGCGGAATCTGGCTTTCGGGCCAGGCTATCGGTTTGGGACGGCACAGCCGGGTATGCCAGGCGTCAGTATTATCAGTGCACATCGTGATACACACTTTCGTTTTTTAAGGAACATAAAACGTGGGGATGAAATCAGAATTCAGACAGATAAAGGTCAAATAATACACTACAAGGTAAGCAAGATTAGCATTGTTGATAAGGCGCAGGCACAAATTGAACCTGTTACAACAACCAGTGAGTTACTGCTGGTGACCTGTTATCCCTTCAATGCTGTAAAGCCGGGAACGCGTTTACGCTATCTTGTTTTTGCAACACAAAATCACAAACCATCGTAAGGAGTTAGCCCATGCTTGAATATAAATTATCTATGAATATTAAAGTAGAAAACAAAGAAGCACTTGAAAATTTATTAATAACCGTTGAATCCATTAATGCCGGTAATTTAGAGGCGAATGCCGTTGAATTGTTGAGTATTAGCCGACTGGATACGGGAAATGAAAAACAGCTTTGTATTGCTCAACATTACGAGGAGGATTCGTGGTTATCTCCTTTAACGGTAAAAGCAGCAAATCAGCAGTAATCTGTGATTTTCTGTCTGATCCACTGTATTTTAAAGCGACTTTGTACTTTACTTAATAGGCACTGTTTAGTTAAGGAGAAGGCCTATGTCTCAAATTGGAAAATTACTGGAAACCAAGGGTACCGATATATGGTCAGCCCACCCTGATGACTCTGTCTTTAATGCCATAAAAGTAATGGATGAAAAGGGTGCCGGTGCACTGGTTGTGTTATTAGACGGAAAATTAATTGGTATTGTTTCTGAAAGGGATTGCGCCAGAAAAGTGATTTTGAAAAAATTACCGGCAGAGGAAACAAAAATAAAAGATATTATGACTCGGGATGTTTTTTACACCCACCCCGCTCAAACAGTTGATGAATGCCTTGCCGTGATGACCGAGAGACGTATTCGACATTTACCTGTTCTGGATAACAACCAGATACTGGGTGTTATTTCACTGGGTGATTTGGTTAAAGAAGTAATTGCAGAACAACAATTTAAAATTGAAAATCTTGAGCACAGTATTTCCTGGGGCGAGTCTTATTAACTGTTTCACTTTTGTCTCTGACAGGCTATCAATATATGTTATGCTTTCGTCTTTTAATTTGTTAGTTCCGGAGAAAATTAATGAGACAGTTTCTATTTATATTTATCAGCTTTTTTATTTTCCAGGCAAATGTCACTGCAAAAAAAATAGAAAAAGATCTGGAGCTTGTCAAGATTAACGATATTGTTTATGCCATTGTTGGTCCCTTAGGTAATCGTTCAAAAAAGAATTTAGGTAACAATGCAACCTTTGGTATTGTTGTGACCAAAAAAGGTGTGGTACTAATTGATCCCGGTGCGACTTATGAAGGCGCTAATCGTATTCATCAAATAATAAAAAGTATTACCCCTCTAGCGGTTAAAATTGTGATTAATACGGGTGGTCAGGATCACCGCTGGTTAGGTAATGACTATTTCAAAAAACAGGGTGCAAAAATTATTGCCAATCAGCGTGCAGTTGCTGATCAAAAACAACGCCAGCAGGAACAATTTTTTAGATTAGGTAATTTGCTGGGTGCGAAAGGGCTGAAAAAAACCACAGCACAATATGCGGATCAAACCTTTGATAAAACACTGGCACTTGATTTTGGTGGTATCCAGTTTAAATTAATTCATGCCGGTCAGGCACATACACCGAGTGAAAGTTTTGTCTGGTTACAGGAAAAAAAAACAGTTTTTAGCGGTGATATTGTTTATACCGAACGAATGCTTAGTATTCATGATTCATCCAACAGCAAGAGCTGGTTGTCAGCTTTTGAAGCAATCGCTGCTTTAAAACCCAAGGTCGTCATACCGGGGCATGGTCACCCGACCTCTTTAGCGAGAGCTAAAAAAGATACTTATAATTACCTTTCTTTTTTAAGGAAAAGTATTGCTGAATTTATACAGGCAGGCGGTGGTATTGAAAATATTGGTAACTTGCAACAAGATCAGTTTAGTTACCTGAAAAATTTTAAAAATCTAAAAGGTCGCAACGCGCAGCAGGTTTATCAGGAAATGGAATTTGAGTAGTGTTATGATACGTTCTATATGAATGCGTCAGAACAATTTGAAATAAAACGTCAACACGAGGCCTGCATCCATGCCTCAACCCGCGAAGAAAATGACAAACGGCTTGCCAATCAGCATGATGCACTGAGTCGTGCCGAATCATTGGCGTTACTCGAACCCTTTGCCAAAGCTTATCTTGGATTATTTCTGGAAATTGATAGCAGCTTTTCTCCTGAACAACGGATCCGCTTTATTGCCGGTGATGCATTGGCCATTGGCGTGGTACAGGGTTTGACTGCTGTTGTAACACAACCCGCTGTTGCGAACATTTATGATATTGGTAAAAAAATGGCAGGGGCAGAACGCCTTGAAGTGGGTTATGTGGTACTGGTTTCAATGGATCTGTTTCTCAGGCAACATCAAACCCCGGATGAAGCATTTGCAAAAATCAGTCCTGAAATGTTATCAACAGCGTTATGTTTTCATTATGCCAATAGCAGTGAATTTCGTAATGTCTGGGTAGATAACCTGATTAAATATAATCCGTCATTAGTCACATCTACGTTACAACAATTCTGGCAAGCACAAATGGATAATGGTGTACGCTATCTGCCTGGCTTGGGTGACTTGCTGAAAACAGATAATGGCCAACAGTTAGTGGGGCATATTATTTTACCCATCCTTTCCGGTTGGGCAGGTTATAAAAAGAAAACCTTAAATATATTGCTGGCGATTGCATTACGACATGCAGATGCAACAAAATTATTACCTGTTATTGAACATATTCTTGAAACAGAGAAAGCACTTAAACCACGAATGCGTATTATCTGGCTAACCAGTGCTTTTATATTAGCCCCCGATAAATATTGGCAAACCATGGTGGATTATACTTATCGTTCAAAGGAAAAGTTATTACCCCTTCTTGATTTTACTGTTGCATTGCTGGATGAAATCACACTTGAGTTGAATACACTCACAAAAATTATTCGTTTAATTGCCCCTAAATTTCCACCGCATATTGATGATTTCGGTGCGCTTGCAGCTAATCCACAAAAAACTTTGCGGTTATTTTATGAAATGGCCAATCGCGAGAAAAGTATCAGCGAACAGATTAAATGGCTTCGCAGTGCCCGGGTGATGAAAATAGTCAGCCCAATTCTGGATGAAATTGAAAATTTAAACAGGCAAAAAAGATGTCAGAGTGGGGCTATCGACTTTAACAGTTTTGTTTCCAACATGTTGAATAGTGGCAAATTAAAAGAACGGCGTAGCCGTTTCAAGAATAAATTCTAAGAGATGCTGTCTTATTGTGATTTTTTTGTGATATTTAAGCGCTATTTTAAAGGATGAGGGCAGAATATGGATGAGAAAAAAAGTCGAATATTAATCATCGAGGATAACCGTGATCTGGCACATATTGTTGCGGTACATCTGGAAGATCTGAATATGCAGGTTGATAAAAGTTATAACGGACAGGATGGTTATAAACAGGCCTGTGAGAATGATTATGATTTAATTCTGTTGGATATCATGATGCCAAAAATGAATGGCATTGAAGTATGTAAAGAATTACGAAACCGGAAAATACATACACCAATTATCATGCTGACTGCCAAAACATCTGAAATCGATCGTGTTCTGGGTTTGGAAATGGGAGCTGATGATTATCTCACCAAAGCATTCAGCATTCGTGAACTGGTTGCACGAGTAAAAGCCGTATTGAGGCGCAATGAAGTTTACACGCAAACTCAGGCAGAGCAGAATTTTGAACAATGTGCTGAAGAAAAAATAGTACGTGGCGGCCTGGAAATCAATATTGAGAAACGTCAGGTTTTCTTAGAGGGTAACAGGGTTGAATTGACAGCAACCGAATTTGATTTACTGGTGTTTTTTATCCGCCAGCCTGGCCTGGTATTCAGTCGCAGTCAGTTACTTGATAAAGTCTGGGGGTACGGGCATGAAGGTTATGAACATACGGTTAATTCACATATTAATCGTTTACGTGCAAAAATAGAGCAAGATGCTGCCAACCCGAAATATATTCTAACCGTATGGGGAGTGGGCTATAAATTTACTGAGCAATTTTCCGATACCAAAGGGCTTTCTGCCTCGAAATAATTTTCAAGTTATCCAATTCAATGTTTAAAACACTTTACAGTAAACTGGTTATTACCCTTCTTGTTATTGTTCTTGTTTTGGCGGGCATTGGGTTTTTTGCTTTACGCTATAGCAGTGAAATGTATCAGCAGGAAGCGAGTCAAAAACTTAATCGGGATTTAGCAAAAAACATGGTGGCAGAAGAACGCTTGCTAACAACGCAAGGCGTTAATGAGAAGGCACTGAAAAACCTGTTACATATGTTGATGGTGATTAATCCCAGTATTGAAATTTACTTACTGAGCCCGCAAGGTGATATCCTTAGTTACCATGCCTTGGATGAAAAAATAAAAAGAAAGAAAGTCGATGTCACACCGATAAGGCAATTTATAAATGGTTCGCATGTTTACCCTTTAATGGGAGATGATCCTCGTGACAATAATCGACAAAAGGTTTTTTCTGCAGCGCGTATTCCTGAAAAAGGCAAGCTGGAAGGTTACCTGTATATTGTACTTGCCGGGGAAAATCATGACACGGTTTTTGAGCAAATCCGGAATAGTTATATTTTAAGTAACAGTGTTATCAGTCTGGTACTGATGTTTGCTTTTGTGTTAATCGTTGGTTTGGGTATTTTTGCATTATTAACACGACGACTAAAACGTTTGACAGACGTGATTCGTCATTATTCTGTTAGCAGTAATGAAGAAGACAAAAAAACAGTCATGACACGCTATCCTGTCGTTAATGAAAATGGTGATGAGGTTGAGCAATTAGGCCTACAGTTTAACCGCATGGCAGACCGAATTGAGGCACAAATTTTAAAACTGAAACACAATGATAATCAGCGTAGAGAGCTGATTGCCAATGTGTCACACGATTTACGTACGCCACTGGCGACGTTGCAAAGTTACATTGAAACCTTGTCGATGAAAGAGTCAGCCGACAGACCGGAGCAGCAGCACTACCTGGAAATTGCACTGGCGCAAAGCAAGCGATTAAGTACGCTGGTTGATGAATTATTTGAACTGGCAAAACTGGATTCATGCGAATCTGTTGTGTATGCAGAACCCTTCTCGCTAGGTGAATTAATGCATGATGTTGGACAAAAATTTCAGTTGCGTGCAAAAGAAAATGATATTGAGTTAACCGTACGTTGTCAGGACACCAGCGTCTGGGTGCATGCCGATATTGGCATGATACAACGTGTTCTTGAGAATTTGATTGAAAATGCATTACGACATACGCCTTGTGGTGGAAAGATATCACTTGGGTTTACTTCTGATGGTAAACAGGTGCTGATAAAAGTAGCCGATACAGGCCATGGTATTCCGGAAGATGAAGTGGCACATATTTTTGATCGTTTCTATCGAGTGGATAAGAGTCGAACCACATCACAGGCACATAATTCAGGGAATAGTAATGTTGTGAGTATTAAAAAATCAGTTAATGAGAGTTCCGGATTGGGTCTGGCAATTACAAAACGTATTCTTGAATTGCATGGTTCGACAATAAAAGTACAAAGTACCGTCAATAAAGGCACCGTTTTTTCCTTTCCTATGCGGATTTATGCTGCATAGTGTCGATTGCTTTATAAAAAAGTAATCCGTTATAAAATTGTGATTTCTGTGTGACCGGGTTGTTAACTCTTGTTGCGATGCTTGATATTCAGCATGTTGTTTAGCTGGCTAAATATCAATCAAATCTGTTTTTCAACAAGGAGCAACAACAAATGAAATCGTTAATAACAAAAATATCGGCCGTGATAGTTTTAGGGGCAGCCCTTGCTTCATGCGATACCATGGCTTCGGAATATTCCACGAGTGATAATATGTACGAAGTCACCATTACCAATATTTCTCATGGTGAGTTTTTCACTCCAATCATGGTGGCATCTCATCAACATGGCGTTAAGTTATTTAAACTCGGTGAAGCAGCAAGTAGTGAACTTGAAATCATTGCAGAAAGTGGCAATTCGAATCCATTAAAAGACAGTTTATTAGCTTCCGGTAAAACACTCGATGTTGCGCAGGCTACAAGCCCATTACCTCCAGGACAATCGGTGACTTTAACAGTTCGAATGAATAAAAAGAATTCACATATCAGTGTTGTATCGATGTTAGTACCATCTAACGATGCCTTCTTTGCTGTGAATGGTTTGCATGTGGGTAAGGCAAAACGTACGATTACCGTTTACTCTCCTGTTTATGATGCCGGTAGTGAAATCAATGATGAGCTTTGTGTTTCTATTCCTGGACCGGGCTTTGTTTGTTCTGGTGAAGGTACAAACACAGAATCCGGAGAAGGATTTGTACATGTACACCCCGGCATTCAGGGGATTGCTGATCTGGATAAAGCGCAATTCGATTGGCGTAACCCGGCTGCAAAAATCACGATTAAACGTGTGAAATAATTGCTATTAGGGAGCGGTATTTTAAAAGGTGGTGACAAATAAGCGTTGTTTTTATTTGTCACCCCTTCCCTTTTTTTTCAGTTTGGTATTGAGTGCAATTTAAGTTTCACAGAATTTAAGTTTCCAGAATTTAAGTTTCCAGAATTTAAGTTTCACAGCGGAATACTTCTTTTTTCTTTTTATCGGCAACACAGGTTTTTGGTAAAGGCGTATTGATATTTGGAAAATATTTTAGAGTTGCTACAATATGTTCCATGTTTGCATCCATCGGATCATTATCAATGGGTCTGTAATCTTGCCACAAAACCTTGCCGGTTTTATCACTGCAGATAACTCCCAGAGCCCCTCCATCTGAAGTATTAGCCATTGAACCAGTGAGTAGTGCAAGAAAAAATGCCCCCGCAGCTCGTCCGGCAGAGTAGCGCCAGCCTGCAGCCCTGATTTGACAGAGAGTATCTGAATTTGTTGCGGCCAATATAGTCTGGACATGTGACTGATCAGGATGATAGCTAAAAGTTGTCTTGTTTATTAATGCATCGCTTAATTGGAAGGCAAGTGCAATAGCAGGTTGTTGCACTTCTTTATTTGAAATCGCATAAACGAAAGCCGGTGCATCACCACGCAGGTCGGGCAGTTTACTGGCATCCCCTTTGTTTCCATAATCTTCAAATATGGCATGTGTCTTATGTGACTTTATTGGAATACCTGCAGCAATGGGTTCGGCAAATGTAATCGCATAGCCTTTCGATTCCAGTTGTTGCTTAAACATTGGCATTACTTTTTCTATTCCCGCTTTACTGGAGAGCAAACCAATGGCAGAGTCTTGGCCACCTCTGCGCGGCCATACGACTGTCGCTGTTCCAATAAGTGCTATTTTTTTTATTGGATTTTTTTCAAACAGCTTTTGGTCAGCTCGAATTTGCCATCCACTTGAACAGCCCGCAAGTTGAAATATAATAAAGGTAAAAGTGATAGCCTGGATTATTTTTTTCACGATGTCCCTCCTTGAGCAAGAATACTCTGGTTTTTTATGAATTTTATAGATTCAGGGCGATGAGTTATTTTTCTGTGGTCAGGCTGTTTGGGCGTAAAGATTCTGAACCGAGGTTAAACACCCACTGCCGGGTTCGGTGCTTATTTCAAGGTATGTACCTTTAAAATGGCCCCTGGATATATTTCCTCCTGAAATATTTGTCTTTGTAGGGTTTTTAATTCTATAATAAATCCATTACAAAAAGAAGGGGTATAGCGGCTTTAAAAGAAAATACCGGGATGTGAGCGGTTTTTTTGTGTCTATACTGTGTCTAATACCACGACAAGCGTAGCTAAGGAAACAGCATGACTGCACATGCAAAGATCAATTACGTTGAATTCCCCGCAAAGGATTTGGAAGCAACAAAAACTTTTTTTACAAAAATATTTAACTGGAAATTTGTTGATTACGGGCCGGATTATATTGCATTCTCAAAATCAGGTATCAATGGTGGTTTCTATCAATCTGAATTAACCGCATCGACGGATACAGGTAGCGCATTGATTGTTATCTACAGTGAAGCCCTGGAACAGACACGGGATAAAATAACAGCGGCAGGGGGACAGATTGTTAAACCCATATTTGAATTTCCGGGTGGGCAGCGTTTTCATTTCTCAGATCCGAATGGAAATGAGTATGCGGTTTGGTCCGATAAATGATTAAAGCGTTTCTGACGTTGAGAAATAAACAAGAAAGTTAAAACATAAAAAATGTCAGAAAAGCGGCAAGCTTTAACTTTTGTGATGTAATAAAAAAAAGGCCAACACAAAATGAGCATTGGCCTTTTTTGTTATGGTTTGATGCTGTTATTTTGCAGGTCGAGATGCCCGTTTACGATCACTTTCATTGAGTAATTTTTTACGAATACGAATTGACTCCGGGGTCACTTCGACGAGTTCATCATCATCAATAAATTCAAGCGCCTGTTCCAGACTCATGCGAATGGGTGGGGATAAAACAAGATTTTCATCCGTACCGGCTGCACGTACATTGGTTAATTGCTTGGCCTTGGTCGGGTTTACAACCAGATCATTATCACGTGAATGAATACCGATAATCATGCCTTCATACACTTCTTCGGCATGGCCCATAAAGAGTCGGCCACGTTCCTGTAGATTAAATAATGAATAAGCCAGCGCTTTACCCTGGGCATTGGAAATAAGGACACCATTGAGGCGTTGGCCAATGCTGCCCGGCTTGGCTTCATCGTATTTATCAAAGACACTGTAAATAAGGCCGCTGCCCTGAGTAGCGGTTAAAAATTCGGTGCGGAAGCCGATTAAGCCACGCGCAGGAATGGTGTAATCAACACGTACGCGTCCATGTCCATCGGGCATCATATTGGTCAGTTCACCACCGCGTTCACCCAGCTTTTCCATGACGGCACCCTGGTGTTCTTCGAGTACGTCGATGGTAAGTTGTTCATAAGGTTCCAGACGTTTGCCGTCTTCTTCTTTAAAGATAACTTCGGGGCGTGAAACACCTAACTCAAAACCTTCGCGGCGCATGGTTTCAATGAGTATCGAAAGGTGGAGTTCACCACGACCTGATACACGGAATTTATCCGGGTCATCAAGCTGTTCAACACGCAGCGCGACGTTATGAATCAACTCACGTTCAAGACGTTCTTTAATTTGTCGGGATGTGACAAATTTACCTTCTTTACCGGCAAACGGTGATTTGTTGACCTGGAAGGTCATGCTAACGGTTGGCTCATCCACCGATAAAGGCGGTAAGGCTTCAACGTTATTGGGATCACACAAGGTATCTGAAATATTAAGGCCGTCGATACCGGTAAAAGCAATGATATCGCCCGCCGAGGCTTCAGGAATTTCGGTGCGTTGTACGCCCATTAAACGCAATACTTGTTGAATACGCACATTGCGTGTATTGCCTTCGGTATCGATCAGTGTGACCGGGGTATTGGTTTTAAGCTGGCCGCGTGCAATACGGGCAATACCGATAACACCGGTATAGGTATTGTAATCCAGCGAGCTCACCTGTAATTGAAGTGGGCCGTTCGGATCCACATCGGGTGCTTGTACATGTGAAACAATCGTTTCAAATAACGGTGTCATATCACCTTCGCGCACAGTTTCTTCAAGACCCGCATAGCCACCCAGGCCGGAAGCGTAAATAACCGGGAAATCCAGCTGTTCATCGGTTGCACCGAGGCGATCAAACAGCTCGAAAGTCTGGTCTAACGCCCAGTGAGGACGTGCGCCTTCACGGTCAATTTTATTGACTACCACAATCGGACGCAGTCCACGTGCCAGAGCCTTTTGCGTAACAAAGCGTGTTTGTGGCATGGGGCCTTCAACTGCATCAACCAGTAATAGCACCGAATCGACCATGGATAAAACCCGTTCCACTTCACCACCGAAATCGGCATGGCCCGGGGTATCGACGATATTGATTCGGTTACCATTCCATTCAACCGCTGTATTTTTAGATAAAATGGTAATACCGCGTTCTTTCTCGAGTTCATTCGAGTCCATAATGCGTTCCTGGGCTTCACCACGGGAATCCAGTGTATGGGTTTGTTCCAACAGTTTATCAACCAGTGTGGTTTTGCCATGATCGACGTGAGCAATAATGGCGATATTTCTTAAATTTTGCAGTGAATCCACAAGCGGCTCCGAATGTGTGTGAGATAGTGTTGCTTGAAATCGTGCCCGGAACGTTCCAGGGAGATAAAAGCCGCGCATTATACCCTAATTCGGCAAAGATTAAGGTTTTTTTATACTGAACCGATAAAGAAAGCCTGAATAAGTGATTTTAAGGGAAGCAAAATGAGTGATAGCGGGCAAAATGAGCGGTTAACAGCCGAAAATGCACCGATGGACTGGAACCACATTCG
>JALXDW010000327.1:8948-16064 GCA_027070385.1 Chromatiales bacterium | reverse complement strand
AATGCAGTTGAAAATCTGGTGATCTTTGCGCCACTGGTATTGGTTGTACAGATGTTGGGTATCAATAATGAGGCAACAGCAACGGCCAGTGCCATCTACTTTTTTTCAAGGCTTGCACATTATATTGTTTTTAGTATTGGAATTCCGCTTGCAAGAGTTGTTATCTATTTTATCAGCTTCTATGCACAAGTTGTGTTGGCCATAAATATTATTAAAATATTCTAGAAACACTATACCCGTTTAGCGGGTTGATTTTTTATAGCATTGTAACGGCTATTGCCTGGATTGCGAGTGTTTTCAGTTATCTATTCGTTTCGTGCAGTGATATAAAGGCCTTGCTCAGCAATGAATGGCTGTGCCCTAATAACGGAGTTCCAAGGCATCACACAAGAATTGCATGTAAATATCAGCTGTTGAGAAATAGCTGAAAACATCATCCCGAAAATTTTTGTCTAAAACAAATTTATTACTCACAGGTGCAATGGCAATAAAGTCTTTACGTTTCAAGTCGTCGATAAGAGGGTGTTCCTTATCATAGCCTTTTGGCGGACGAATAAGTGATTCACCACTTAATTTAAAGAGTTTATTGAAAGCCTTGTCTTTTTTGATTTCCAGCCATAAGGACTCTTTTTCACAAATCCAGTCACGAATATTACCAAGTGCATCGTGATCAGGACGCCAGATACCTGCACCAATAAAATTATTGCCGGGCTCAATATGGATATAGAAGCCGGGAGAATGAACATCTTTGGCACGTTCATGGCGAAATTGAATGCCTATATTAAGTTTGTATGGAGATTTATCCTTGCTGTAACGAACATCCCGGTAGATACGCATCAGTGAGCCTCCAACCTTTTTAGCTCTGGCCTGAAAATGGGGGGAGATCATCATCAGTTCATCAGTAAAATCTTCAATAAAATTAAGCGATGGAGTACGGACAACATCTTCATATTCCTGCTTATGTTCATTAAACCAGTCGCGTTGATTATTCTGTGCGAGCTGTTTTAAAAAGGTCAGAGTTTTTTGTGTGAAATAGGGGTTCGCCATCTGAGAGCCTTTTACTGATTTCCCGCTACGATAGACTTAATTTGCTTTTTTTACAAATTTGGTCAAAATGACAATTTGCTGGCCATTAATCTTGCCTTCAATTTGTTCGGCATTATCAGCCACCAGAGAAATATTTCGTACTGCGGTACCACGTTTAGCTGTAAAATTGGCACCTTTCACATTCAGGTCTTTAATTAAGGTAACGGTATCACCTGATTCAAGCAACGCACCATTACTGTCCAGATGTTTTACTGTATAGTCATCTGTGGCGGCTTCTTCTGTTGCTTTTGCCCAGTTGAGTATTTCATCGTCCAGGTAAAGCATATCCAGTAAATCCTGAGGCCAGCCTTCTGCCGTTAAGCGGTTGAGCATTCGCCATGCCATAACCTGTACGGCCGGTATCGGACTCCACATACTGTCGTTGAGGCAACGCCAGTGATTAGCATCCATGATTTGCGGATTTTCTATTTGTTCATGGCAGACCGGACAAAGCAGAATACATTTATCCGCGTCATTGCCGGTTTCGGGTGGAACTTCATAGACGCCGAGATTATCAGCCGCACCGCACAATTCACATTTGGAGTTACTGCGTGCATATAATGTTTGTTCAGTCGTCATAGGAATACCTTTATTAGATTGGGTATACAATTATAACAGCATAATCTTTGATATGGGGTAGTCAATGGTGTTGCTTAATAAGCAGGACAGATTACAAACAAGTATGGAATTGGATAATGTAAAAAGGTCTGCAGACTCTAGTTGTGACGACGTTTGCGACGGATCAAGTACCAGCTGAGTACCCCGGTGAGAGCCAGCAATATCATTACTATTGCAGCGGCATCCATAAGATAAACACCCAGCTTAGGTAAGAGCCGACCACTGTGTAAATCCAGCAGGACACGCTCATAACTTAAATCACGGTTACGATGATATTTCAGAATAGCCCGGTGCAGATTAGTCGGGGGGGAAGTGGCTATTGCCCATTGAATCGAGCTGGACGAGTAATCTTTCCAGCTGAGCTCATCAATATCTGCACGGTAGATCCCCTGGGTTGTTGCTACAACCAGATCATGGTCACGCGATAAACCAATTTGTTCTATGGGAGTCGGCAAGCCATGAGCGGATGTAATATTTTCAACTTGTTCACCCTGTGTTGTCAGTACAATCAGGTTTGAAGCAGTTGCAACGACAATGTATTCATTGCTGATCACAGCACCAATTAAAGGCTCATCTTGCTGACTAATTTCGTTATTATTGAGGTAGAGCCGGTTTTGTAATTGGCTAACATAGAAATTTCCAATTTTGAATGTTGTTATGTTTTTTGGCTGTTTAATATTATACAAACCTAACAGCCAGTTGCTTTGCACAAACTTTGAATCCAGATGAAAGTCATCTGTGTGATTGAGGGCGATACCCGTGAGCGCCAGTATTAAAATAAACAAAGCTGCAGTTAATCCCATATAACGATGCCATATAAACAGGGATTTGATTTTAATTTTAAAAGCCATTATCAGGATTTAATTTGTTGGTTTAAATAAAGTGCCAGGGTGGCCAGTTTTTTTAAGGCACGAACTGAAAGGGTTGCTCCGGTAATGCCATCTATTGTTTTATCCAGTTCGACGTTATCCGATAATTGAACATCCTTAAATTGACGGGTAAAAAATGAATGTCTGACTTCAGCACCACGTGATTCCCGAAAGATTAACACTTTGATTTTTTCGATATGGTTATGATTTATGATAATACCAACAGTAATCGGTTTTTCTTTACCCGTTTCTGATAATATCCACACACTTTTCGAGCCTTGCTGCCAGTAACGGGTACGAAGTGATGTCGGTGGATGGCGTAGTATTTTTGTAACCTGTTCTTTCAATTTACCGGTCAGCCATATTTTTTTTACGGGAGGGATTTGTCCTGCAAATACATCTTCTAAAAATGCAGCGGGTGTCTGGTATATTTGCTGAGCATTGCCATTAACAGCTGTGATTAAAAGCAAGCTAATCATAAAATAACGGTACATAAGTTTAATTCCAGAATAAAATTTCTGTCGATTACAACAACAGGCCAGACAATGTCTGACCTGTATATTTCAGTTTGCTACTGTGGAATGATTAGAATTGGTAACCAACCCCAATGTTAAAACCATCATATTCATCATTACCTGTTGGTACATCCTGATACTGATAGTCGAGTTTGATAACAACATCTTCATGCGGCCAGTAATTAACACCGACATCAATCTGAGTGTATTCCGAGTCCGCAGCATCAGCAGCCTGATTATCCCACTGATTATAACGTGCAAAAAGACCAAAGGCTTTCGTTATTTTATAACTGGGTTCAATATAAAAACCGGTTTGCTCTTTATAGCCATTTGTCTTGCCCTGTAAATCCCAGCTTGCATACAATGCACGTAAACCAAATTTAGCTTTGCTATAAGCAATATGTGCTTCTGTCAGGGTAGCACTGTTTTTTGTACCCTGCCCCTGAGTGTAGTCATCCATTGTTGCGATTGTTGCAGCAACTTCCAGACCTGGTATCGCTGTCCATTTTATACGCCCTGTTGTCATTAAGGAATTGGCGCGTGCCTTTGATGCTTTTTGACGGCCACTACGTACTTTGTTTTGAGTACTTAAATCAAGCCCCGATGTAATGGCAACATCATAAGACCAGCCCGGAGCCATTTCACCTGATAAACCGGCACCGGCTTCCCACCATGTTGCAGGTACAATATTGCTTTCAATCGGATTACGTTCTGTACCATAAAATGTATTCGGTTCATGTGTTTCATTAATAATACCAACGGGTACTAAAAATATACCGGCTTTGGCGTGCAATGAGTTTTTGATATTAAAATCAAGATAAGCTTGTTCCAATTCCACTTCACCATTTTGGCCATCCCCTGAAATACTGTGTTCAACCTCCAGTTCAGAAAAGAAAGATATCTTGTCACTAAATTGGTGGCCAAAGAAAAGTACAAAACGGTGAAAGTCGATTTCTTCTTTATCGCTGCCTCCGGCTTTGTTATTTTTCAGGTTATTGTAATGCAGTTCGCCATAGCCACCGACTGTTGTTGCGCTACTATTTTTAGCATGGCCGGTTGCAGTTGACGCTTTTTGCTGCTGTTCAAGAAACTGGCTGGTGGCTTCAAGACGCTCCATAATGACTTTGTTTTGTTGTTTGAGTGCATTGATTTCTTGCTGCAAATTTTTTTCTGCATCGTTTGCAGCCAGTGCCAGTGGACTGAACACCAGAGCTAAAAAGATGAGTTTAAAGTTTTTCATTGTACGGCCCTTTGTTAGTTAATTACTGTTTTCTAATGAATTTGTGCAAACTATACGCAATTAGAAATCTAAATGCAAATCATTATCATTTAGATTTTAGACGGAAGAACATTCTTTGTAAAACAACAGCTTATAAATATTTATTTAGATGAAACTGAACGATTATCAGTATCTTGGCCTGCTGAATAATGAAATAAGAAGACTGTAACGGCAGGTCAACAACGTATTTTTGCTTGAAATCGTTATCTGAAATTGTGCATGATGAACGGCAAAATGGTTACCGAAGAGTGTTTTTGCATTATTTATGAATATTATCATTCAAAATTTACTGGAAGAAGCCTACCTCTGGTTACCCAAAGTGGCCGGTGTTATTGTGATTCTGGTTATTTTCTATATTTTATCCCGGATAATCAGCGGTGCGATTCATCGACTGGCCACACGTTTATCTTTGGACAGCCAGCTTTCATTTTTTCTGTCTTGTACCAGTCGCATTATTCTTATTGTGCTTGGTTTGGTGACAGGGCTTGGCACGTTGGGGGTAGACGTTTCAGCTTTGGTCGCAGGCTTGGGTTTAACCGGGTTTGCATTGGGCTTTGCTTTAAAAGACACCATATCAAATCTGTTATCAGGTGTACTTATTTTACTCTATCGCCCGTTTAAAGTTGGCAATACAATCAGGATTTCAGGTTATACCGGTAAAGTTGTTTCTATTGATCTTCGTTATACTGAATTGAATAGTGAGGGGAACAAAATTCTTATTCCGAATTCAAAGTTATTTACTGATCCCATCACCGTCCTGAATAATAACCATGCCAGTGACCGTTAAGGTGAACTTTTTACTGTCCATGCTATGGAAAAATACCCACATAGCGATATACTGGCTTACATGCCAACTATTTTACCGATTACAATTGCAGAACAAAAAGAAGTTATTACATTAGTCGATAATTATATTGAATGTGCAACAGATTTATTTAAAAAGAAATTTTCTGCTATTGATGTTATGTTTGACCTGAAAGGTCGAGCCGCGGGTATGTATAAAATAGACAAAGGAAAAAGAATGATTCGATTTAACCCTTATCATTTTTCCAAATACCCTGAAGAAAATTATAGAGAAACTATTCCACATGAAGTTGCACATTATATTGTCGACCAGCTCTATGGAATGCGAAATGTGCGGCCGCATGGAAAAGAATGGCAAAGCCTGATGTTAAATTTTGGTGTTGAACCTAAACGGACTTTTTCTTATTCATTAGATGGCATTCCAACAAAAGCCCACAAGCGATATGCCTATACCTGTGGTTGTATGCAGTTTGAAATTACAACCCGGCGGCATAACATGATTCAACACGGTAAGGCTGAATATTCCTGCCGACAATGTGGTAACAGAATTAAACCGATGGAAAAAACAGCCTGATTCATCACTTGCAACGGGGATATCAAGAGGATAAAAAATGGAATTTAAACAAAAGCTTGTCATGGTTCTGCTGGTCACTGGCTTTAGTGTTTTTCTTGCCAACAATGCCTATTCAGCCGATTGCAAAACCCTGTTTAACAAACTGGATAAACAATTATATAGCATCTCTGAAAAAGACAGAGTGAAAAAACTCATTGCCATTGAAGAAGCATTATTTAAGGCCATTGATCAATGCAGGACAAAATCAGGTATGTTTGTGCTGATGGGGGAGGTTCAAATTGATATGGGGCAAATTCCACTCGCTGTTGTTTATGGTCGCAAAGCGGTTGAGTTAGATAATCAATATTGGCGTGCACATAAACTTTTAGGCAGTGCGCTGATGCTGAATAATGAATCGGAGAAAGGTCTGAATGCTTTAAGGCGGGCTGTTGCCCTTGCACCGGATAACAGTAATACGCAGTTGAATCTGGTCAGCGCGCTCATTCAGAATAAAAGATTATCAGAGGCCCTGAATATTGTGAATAAAATTATTGCCAGGAATGAAAGCAGTTCATTGGCCACAGCATATTATTTACGCAGTAAAATTTATCATGAGAAAGGTCTGCTGATAGAGGCCGATAAAGATTTAAAAGAAGCCCGGAAGCTGGGATTTGAAATAAACCAGCGCTCTTAATGGTCAGTAATTTCCTGTACCAGTACCCAGGGCGGAACCACGACTGCCCAGAAATCTGTTTTATTTTTTAGCCAGCGTTTTGCATCGGCATCAGTAGCACGGGCTATCTGGGTTGCATTCATCCAGGCTTCAATGGCTGGTTTATCATCATTCACAAATTTTGCAGAAACCTCAATAAGATCAAGTTCAGGCGAAATGGTCACCACGGCACCACGTGCAAAGTGTAATTGTAATTCTTCCCAATTTAATTTTCCGGATTCAATATTTAATGTTTGGCGTAACTCTTCAGCATTCAGCTCAAGTTTTTCATCCTGGAAGCTTTCCAAATCCATCTTATTTATTTACCTCGGTATAACGAAAACAGGTTGTGGTATGGTCATTGACCAGTCCCATTGACTGCATAAACGAATAACAAATAGTGGGGCCAACAAAAGTAAAGCCTCTTTTTTTTAGTGCCTTACTCATGGCTTCTGAAATATCGGTTGTTGCAGGGAGCTGTTTAAGATTTTTCCATTTGTTAATAATGGGTTTACCATCGACAAAGTCCCAGATAAAATCCTTGAACTTTCCTTCTTTCTCGCGCAGCTCTAAAAAGGCACGTGCATTTTTAACCGTACCTTCCACTTTTAAACGATTGCGTACAATTCCCGGATCTTTTAACAAGGATTCTATTTTACGCTTGTTATAGCGTGCAATAA
>JALXDW010000327.1:2200-8938 GCA_027070385.1 Chromatiales bacterium | reverse complement strand
TTCCGGGTTAAATTTATCAAATACTTTACGGTAGTGTGCACGTTTTTTTAAGATAGTAATCCAGCTTAAACCGGCTTGCGCACCTTCTAAAACAAGTTTTTCAAATAACTTGCGGTCGTTATAAACCGGTACACCCCATTCCGTGTCATGGTATTTAACATAAAGTGGATCACTACCACACCATGAGCATCGATTTTGTTTGTCTTTCTCTGGCATAGATATGCTATTGATTATTAATGGCTTGTTGCATGGCAATACCCAGTTCACTGGGTGATTTGGCGGTGACAACACCGGCGGCTTCAAGTGCTGCAAATTTTTCATCCGCTGTGCCTTTACCGCCTGCAATAATTGCACCGGCATGCCCCATACGTTTTCCTTTAGGGGCAGAAGCACCGGCAATAAAGGCAGCGACGGGTTTGGATACATTCGACTGGATATATTCAGCAGCTTCTTCTTCGGCAGTACCACCAATTTCACCCACCATCAAGATGGCCTCGGTTTGAGGGTCTTGTTCAAACAGTTCCAGACAATCAATAAAGTGAGTGCCAGGAATCGGGTCGCCACCAATACCAATACAGGTACTTTGCCCATAACCTAATGCAGTGGTTTGGTTAACCGCTTCGTAAGTTAAAGTTCCCGAACGGGAAACAATGCCAATTTTACCCGGTTGATGAATGTAGCCAGGCATAATACCAATCTTGCATTCACCGGGGGTAATAATGCCGGGACAGTTTGGGCCAATCAGTCGTGCACCGGCTTCACGAACAACACGAGTAGCTTCGAGCATATCGAGTGTTGGGATACCTTCGGTAATGCAAACAATTAATTCAATACCGGCATCGACAGCTTCGAGGATAGCATCTTTGCAAAATGGAGCCGGTACAAAAATAATCGAGGCATCGGCCTGAGTCTCAGCAACGGCATCTTTAACCGTGTTAAAAACCGGCAAGCCCAATGCCGTTTGTCCGCCTTTACCCGGAGTAACACCGCCCACCATTTGTGTGCCATATTCAATCGCTTGTTCAGAATGGAATTGTCCTTGTTTACCGGTAAAGCCCTGGCAGATCACTCGGGTGTCTTTATTAACAAGTACACTCATGCCGCACCTCCGGTTGTTGCTTTCACAAGCGCAACAATTTTTTCAGTGGCCTGTTGTAAGCCTTGCACCGCTTCAGCTTTAACTCCGCTTTCTTTTAACAAGGCCAAACCCTGTTCGGCTTTATTGCCTTCAAGTCGTACTACAACCGGTACATTCACATTCACTTCCTGTAAGGCACCGATAATTCCTTCAGCGATCATATCGCAACGTACGATGCCTCCAAAAATATTCACTAAAATGCCTTTTACTTTTTCGTCAGATAAAATAATTTTAAACGCTTCAGCTACACGTTCTTTTGTAGCCGTGCCGCCTACATCCAGAAAGTTTGCCGGTTCTGCACCGTTCAATTTTATTAAGTCCATGGTAGCCATCGCAAGTCCGGCACCATTCACCATGCAGCCAATTTCTCCATCAAGTGAAATATAATTTAAGTCCCATTCCTTGGCACGATGTTCACGTTCATCTTCCTGGCTTACATCATGCAATACTTTTAATTCAGGGTGACGATACAAGGCATTGTCATCAATATTTATTTTGCCATCGAGACAAAGCAGGTCGCCCGATTGGGTAATGACCAGCGGATTAATTTCGACCAGCGATAAATCTTTTTCATGAAACAATTTGGCCAGGCCATTAAGTAGCTTTGTAAACTGTTTAATTTGCTCTGTGTTTAATCCTAGCCCAAAAGCCAGATCGCGAGCCTGAAAAGGCTGTAGCCCGGTCATGGGATGAATGGCTGTTTTTAAAATTTTATCAGGGGTTTGTTCGGCAACTTTTTCAATGTCCATGCCACCTTCGGTTGAGGCCATAACAACAACTTTTTGCAGTGCGCGATCAATCACTGCACCGAGATAAAGTTCTTTATCAATTTCGCAGGCTTCTTCAATCAGTATTTTATTAACCGGCTGGCCTTTGGCATCCGTTTGGTAGGTCACCAAATGGGTGCCTAGCATGTTATAAACAAAATCCATGACTACTTTTTTATCGTCGGTCACCTTTACACCACCGGCCTTACCGCGACCACCCGCATGTATCTGGGCTTTGACTACCCAACGTGAGGTCTGCATATCATGCAAAGCAGTTTCTGCTTCACTAACACTGGTGATAATGTGATTTTTTGGAACTGGCATACCGTATTTGGCAAACAGCTGCTTGGCCTGGTATTCGTGTAAATTCATAAAACATCCCGATGGGTTAAAACGCAAGTTATCAGAGCCGCTGGAAGATTAACGGCCCTTGGCTATTCTAACGTATATATATGGAATGCGGTAATTGAAATCAGTGCTATACGGCCAGCCGATATTTGTGTTGTTTTAATAGCTGTACGGAGCAAGTCAGACGAAATATAAGATACAGCCGGTTGCTGTGGCCAATGCAATTAAAACCAGGGTATCATGTTTATCTAACCACTGTTTTAATGTACGTGGTTTGTTTTGCAGACTGAAAGTATTGGATGTTTTCATTATTCGACCCCTTGCGCATCACTGCTGGCTCACCCCATATAAGCCGTCATTGAAGGTTTTATCGGACAGCATTCAAAAATACTTTAGAGTAGATAAGTATATGAAAACAAAGAAATTAAGAGTATTTTACTTGTAATATCAGGTAGTTAATTTCACCCTCTGGTGTTAGAACATTGACATCATCGTTGGTATGTTTTTTGAGTAGTGCCTTAGCCAGCGGTGAGTCCACGCTGATATAACCTTCTGCCGGGTTGAGTTCATCCGGACCAACGATACGGTAGCGAACCTCATTGCCATTTTCATCCTCCAGCGTGACCCAGGCAGCAAAAAATACCTGTTCAGGGTTGGCCGGTGGCTGATCGACAATGGTTAAATTTGGCATTCGCTTTTGTAAATAACGAATACGGTAATCAATTTCACGCAATTCTTTCTTACGATAAATATATTCGGCGTTCTCGGAGCGATCGCCTTCAGCCGCTGCAGCGGATAAATGTTTAGTGACATCCTTACGTCGGATCCACAGCCGTTGTAATTCCGACTGTAAACGTTCGTATCCTTCTGCGGTAATATAAGGTGACTTTTTTTCGGCAGGTGGGCGATAACGCCCCATATTTCGACCTTTCATTATTCTGCTATTGTCCTGTTACCGGTATAGAGTGTCAAATATAATGTGGACAGTGTAAATGTTGGCTTGGGATATTATAACATTACAAACCAAAACCTCGGGCCATAAAAACGGCTAACAATGGCATAATCACAATAGCAAATAAAGCTGTCCGTATAATATTTTTTATCCGGTCTGGAATAACAATACTGGCTGCTGTTTTTCGACGTGCTCTGGTAAAAAAGAACGTTGGGTAAATTGACAGTAATGCGATAATGATAAAGATGCCGACCTTTAAATGAAAAACCCAGTTACTTGAATAGAATACCGCCGGTTTCCCTACAATAAACCACAAGGTTAAACCGGCTGCAAGGGTAGTCATGGCACTCAAACCATATAGCCCGTCGACTCTTAAAAACTGCCTGATTTCATTCAGTGTCATTTCCGGTTTAAGTAGCAGATATTCAAGTACCAGCATTGAGCATAAAATGAATATGGATATAAAATGGATATAACGAACAAATAACTCAGTCATGGTTTTATTTCGTGAGTCTGTTTTAATGTAATAACAACGTTGCCTTTTTTATGCCCTTGCTCAACATAGCGATGTGCATCTGCCAGTTGTTCAAGTGGATAGCAGCGGTCAATTACGGCTTTCATTTTGTTTTGTTCAATCAAGTTTTTAAGAAAGAGTAAATCATCCGCTGTTTCATTCATTACACCAGACACTACTTTCTTGTCATTGCCCAGTGAAACCCATATACCTTTAAGCATGTCTAAAAATCTTGGGGCGGTTAAAAGTAAATATCCATTTTTATTAAGTAAATTGATGCAGCCGTTGAAATTTGTTTTGCCGACAGTATCAAAAATAATATCGTAGCGTTCAGCAGTTTTACTAAAATCTTCTTTGGTATAGTCGATTACCTTGTCAGCTCCCAGTGAGCTGACCATGGCAATATTGGTGGTACTGCACACAGCAGTAACATTTGCTCCAAAATACTTGGCAAGTTGTACAGCAGCGGTTCCTACTGCACCCGATGCACCATAGATAAGCACCTTATGTGCTGATTTTATATTTGCTTTACGAAGATAATACAGTGCGGTATTGCCGCCAAAAGGAATTGCTGCGGCTTGTTCATGAGTCATATTGGAAGGTTTTTTTGTAACAACGGCTTTTTCAGGCAAGCATTTGTAGTGAGCATAGGCACCCATACTCATGCCAGTTGTTCCCCAAACTTCATCACCTTGTTTGAATAAACTGACTTTTTTACCCATTGCGATAACTTTCCCCACCAGCACATAACCTAGTATGGTTTTTCGGGGGCGAATCATGCCAAAAAATAGTCGAATAATAAAAGGTTCTGCTTTTCGTAGTTTCCAGTCACCGGACGAAACAGAGGTTGCAGCGATCTTGATCAGTATTTGATTATCTTTGGGTATAGGATCTGGCACCTCTTTGAGTTGAAATACTTCAGGCGGGCCGTATTTTGTGTATACCATTGCTTGCATGTGTTTTCTCACTTATGTTATCAGCCTAAAATAAGGGATACCCCAAGGAGTAGCGGTATGAGTATCGCGGCTGCGACATTTGCCCCAAGATATTGTGGTGTATTTCCAATGGTCGCTCCAAATTTTATTGCACCATATAAAGCAAACAATGCCAGAGGAATGGGGAGCAATGCAATTAAACTCAATATGGGAAGATAACCCATAAACACATAGAGAAGAATAGTTGAAACGGTTGCCAAAACAAACAACCCATAAACCATATTACTACGATTAATACCATAAGCAATAGGAAAATGGTAACGGCCTGCCCTGGCATCAGCCTGAATATCAGGATATTGGTTAAGTAGCAAAAGATTATTAACAAGGAAAAAAGGAATGACAGCCACAAGCCAGGCTAAACGTGTGTATTGTCCTTCCAGTACAAACTGGCTGCCAGTCACCATCAGAAAGCCAAAACCAATACCCGGTGCAACAAGGCAGAGCAAGGGATGTTTATTAATCCAGCTGGTATAAGTCACTATTAACAGTAGTCCGACCAAACCGATAGGTATAATTCCAATACCGTCTTTCCAGATAAAGAAGGCACCAATCAATAATGTTGCTATCAGTGATATCACCGCCAGCGTAAAGACACTATTCAGCATTTCCGGATGACGAGGTAGGGCACCGCTGCCACCACTAAAGGGCGTTCTTTTGGTTGTGAGATCCAGGCCATTTTTAAAATCAAGATACTCATTAAACATATTCACGCTGATATGAGCAAATAAAGCACCAAGCAAAGCAATTACGAATAAAGACAGGCTTATATTTGTTTGCCGTGCAACAACCGTACTCAGACCCAGGAATACACAGACAGGCGTTAGTATCAGAAATGGAAATCTTGTTGATTGAGCGATAATTTTAAATTTCATATTGACTGTCTTTGGTTTAAAAGAGTGGAGAGGTTGGCTGTTAGTTTTTTATGTATCAAAATTGTTGGCAGGAAACTGACCATCTCTGGAATAACTTCAGCTAACATTGCAAATAGTAAACTCAACTTTTGATAAAAATTTATTTACAGAAGAAAAAGTTCAGCATAACTATTGCGCTAGCAAACAACACTGTAATATCAAGTTCAGTATCATCTATCAATTCCCCATGGTTATGTTGGTTGCAGGGTGAAAGATTTTATTCCTGATTTTTAAATTTCCTTTTTTAATGGCGCAGGTAAGTGAATCATATGTTATATAAGTGTGCTATCCGCTATTCTCTTCGAACAATTAAAATATACCTGCTTTACATTAACTTCAATATATCGAAGTGAATCTGGCCAGATTTTTTTATACGATGTATTATTTTGAATTATTTTAGCACTACCATTTACTCTCAGACGGAGAGAGGTTTTAAAATCAATAAATAGCATACCAACATTAGGGTTAACCATGATGTTACCTAATGAATTGTAGATATGATTACCTGAATAATCCGGAAATATTAATTTTTTAGGTGTTTCAACAAAAACACTTTGCAGTAAATGACCTGAACTGTCTTTTTCCGTTCCCTTGAAACTACAGTCACACTCACCTTTGGAATTGGATGTTGCAATAAAAAAATATTTCTGGCCTTCTATTATATATGCCAGGCTATCATCTATTGTTTCTTTAAACATTCTGTTGAGACTTTCAACCGAACGTGTATTCCAGTTTCTTTTTTTATTAAACAGGCGTTGTGCTTTTAATTCGCCCGGATGGAATATTTCCTCTAATTTACGCATTTTATGGACTCTGCTTTTCGTTATCTAAATCCGTGGTAAAATTTTTTAAAAGAGAGACCGCTTCCGATACATTGGCACCACCCAATATTTTCCTGATTTTCTTGTGTAGCGTATTTGTAATCTGTTCAAGTTCACCTTTTAATTCGATAGCGACATTTGTGGGGTACACACTGCATTCCCTCTTGTCCTTGTTTTCCTTTTTTCTTTCACCCAGCCCTTTTAAAGAAAGACTGTCTATGAAACGGGTAACAGTTGATAGTTTGAGATCCATTTTTTCAGCCAGCATTTTTGGTGTTGCGCCCGGTTGTTC
>JALXDW010000327.1:0-2190 GCA_027070385.1 Chromatiales bacterium | reverse complement strand
TAATAAGTATGCGTGTGATGGAGATAAGCCAATGGGGCGATAGGCTTCATCCCAGAAAGCATTAATCATCCGGGCAAATTTTGTTGCATTGAAATACAGACATTTTTCAAACATAGGCTGAATATATATTAAGTTGCTTGTACATGCAACTATATTGCTCTGTAAAAACAGAAAATTTATCGTTCAATATCGATACTTGAAGGGCAGTGATTATTTTGAGTGATTTATTAGAGCTTGTATGATTTGATATTAATGGCTCTGATTTTTCGACTTTTAATATACTGCTCTCCCATTTTTAAAACGATGTTGATATGGGTGAGGCACTAAATTGAATAATGGCCGAACTGATTTCCTGCCTTGATAAATGCAGGTGTTCAATGAATAGCATACCACCTACCCTGGGCGATACTCGAATTTATGGGTATTTTTATTCCAGAATTGCTCGGGATAACCCGGGTAGTCATCGAGTAATTCTTGCGTGCCGATGGGGATTACCTTGTGTAAGGCTCCATTACTGATAGCCTTACGATGTTCTATCGTCAGATTGATGGGGTAGCCTGATTCAGATTCTATCATGGTCGTTAGTGCTTGCAGAAAAGTATTTGACCAATTTATCGAACCTGACCATCCTCTGTCATTGCGGTCGAACATTCGAAATCGTTTTTTTGTTCCCGTACTTTGACAAATTTCCCAGATTTTACCCGATTCCATTGTGAGGATAATTCTTGTTAAGTGACAAGAAGGTAAAACGGTTGAGCTTTTCCATGTTTTGGTATCCAAAAACTGTACCAGTTTTTGGAGCCGGGCTTTATCTGTGGTTAGCCAGGCTGAACGCTCAATCGTATCTTTTGAAATGATTTGATCCCATATTACAACCAGCTTTTTTGGCTGATCTTGATTGTTTAAATCGGGAGGGCTGGATACCCAGAAACATCCAGAAAGAGAGATTGTTGCCCAAATCAGTAAAAATATACGCATAGTGTATCCATATTGCCTTGTTCCGGTACGATTATTACATGTCAATTACAGCAGAATAAATTCATCTATAAATTATTGCATGAATATTATTTATATCAACAAAGATAAATACATTCATACAAGGAGATATTCTTTAGCTGCAGATATTTTGAAATAAATGCGAGACAAGATAGGAAAAGACTGTAAAAAAAGAACCCGATGCACATTTGCAGAGAAGCTGCACATCGGGTTGAAGGCCAGGGATATCAATATAGGCTAGCAACCGTGAGTATCCCTGGAGGAGGAGAGTCTTATGGGTTCCAGGTTATTTTGTGGCAACGCGTGAATCGCTGTATTGCAATTCAACACGACGGTTTTCTTTGAAATTATTAATATCGTTCAGGGGTTGGCTATCCCCCAGGCCAGCAACTTCTATCTGTTCTTCAGGGGCACCGTATTCAATTAAAAAACGTGCGATTTGTTTTGCGCGTTCTTCGCTCAGGAATAAATTATAATCTGAGTTGCCTTGGGTATCGGAATGGCCATTAATCAATAGTTTGGTATCCGGGTGAGCAATCAGATAATCTGCATGTGCTTGCAAGCTTTGTTGGTCGATATTGCCTATTTCATGTTTATTAAAACCGAATTGATAGACACGTTTAACAGGTTTTGTTATTTCTTTTGTTTGAGCAACTTGTGTGAGTGGAAATTTGTCTGCTTCAGGTATTTCTATATTCACCGTTGTTGAATTCAGTTTTTCGGCCAGGGTTTCTACAGGGTGTTTTTCGGTGTGTGTGATTGATTCTTTAACAGCCGAGGCTGATGCGACAGCCGTTGCTGACGGTTTTTTGCTGCCACTGGCAGAGCAAGCCGCAATAAGCGCAGCAGGTAATACAACGCATGTTAAGTTGTAGTATAAGTTCATTTTAATATCCTCTTGAAAGTTAAATAAAGTTAGCGTGCTAACAACTTGTATTCAACAACCTGAAAAAGGCATATTGAGGGTTATAAAATGATAGTTTCAGGAAGAATTATGATGAAATAAGGCAGTGCTGTTTACGCTATTATTTTTCAAGCGGTAATGTTACTTCAAAACAAACCTGTTGATTATCCGTGTTGTAGGCCTTAACTGAACCGTGATGGAATTCGGTAATAAGCCGAACAATGTGCAGTCCTAAACCAAGGTGGGGTTCCTCTGTTTTCTGCTTGCGTAATGACACCATTGAATCAAAC
>JALXDW010000326.1:3494-4921 GCA_027070385.1 Chromatiales bacterium | reverse complement strand
GGGTACTCCTTTTAATAAGGTCATTAAAAAATTGTCGATCCGTTGCCCCGCCTGATCCGTGTCTATTTGTACAAAACGTACTGCGGGTATGGCTGACGGCTTATCCGAGCGAGATTTAGAGCTGGATTCGGGAGAATGGGACATTTTTACCTGATTTTTTGGATTAAGGGCTAAAATACTATTTTAGCAAGATTTTAAGTCATTGATGCTAATCAATAACACTGCTACACTCAAATTTAACAGGATATCTCTCCTTTACTAGCACGCTTAGATTTAAGCACGATTTGGAATATTCAAAAACAGGCTTGCGGCTAGCATAACATTAAATTGTTATTTCAATTATTTTGATATCTGTTAAGTACGATCAAGTTACGCTGCATTTGCTATTTTTATTACAGCAAGTGCCAGAAGGTGTCTGAAATCCATTAACAAAGGATCCAGACTTTAAAATTAAATTATTCGCACTCCCAACCATTTGGTCATATTCCAGAAAGATGTTGGGTTTTAATACGGCTAAATTCGATAAATACTATTTAGCGGTATTTTACCAGCTGTAACCGATAAACCGGGTTTATCAAACGACTGGTATGTAAAAGATACAGGTTGGGTGCGACAGTAAAAGGTTTTTACAATGAAAAGAATGCTGTTTAACGCCACTCAGCCGGAAGAGCTGCGTGTCGCCCTCGTTGATGGACAACGTCTGTACGATTTGGACATCGAAACTGCCCACCGCACCCAAAAAAAGGCCAACATTTATAAAGGCCGCATTACACGTATTGAACCCAGTCTCGAAGCCGCGTTTGTTGACTACGGTGCTGAACGCCATGGTTTTTTGCCCTTAAAAGAGATTTCCCGCCAATATTTCAAAGAAGGCTATGAAATCGGTGGTGGCAAAATCAATATCAAGGAAGCACTCAATGAAGGTCAGGAAGTGGTTGTACAAATCGGCAAGGAAGAACGTGGCAATAAAGGTGCGGCCTTAACCACCTTTATCAGCTTAGCCGGTCGTTATTCCGTTTTAATGCCCAATAACCCACGTGCAGGCGGTGTTTCACGTCGAATTGAAGGCAATGATCGTAGCGAAATACGCGATGCCTTGAATCAGCTTGATATCCCGCAGGATATGGGGCTGATTATTCGTACAGCCGGTGTCGGCAAAAGTATTGATGAACTGCAATGGGATCTGGACTATCTGTTAAAGCTTTGGGCATCCATTGATGAAGCGTCCAAATCACGCCCTTCCCCCTTTTTGATTTATCAGGAAAGTAATTTAATCACTCGAGCAATCCGTGATTATTTTCGGAATGATATTAACGAAATTATTATTGATGAAGAGTCGGTCTACAATAAAGCCAAAGAGTTTATGCAGCAAGTCATGCCACATAATCTCAACAAAATAAAATTGTATTCTGATCCTGTACCTTTAT
>JALXDW010000326.1:0-3484 GCA_027070385.1 Chromatiales bacterium | reverse complement strand
CCCGCTACCAGATTGAAAGTCAGATTGAATCAGCATTTCAACGCGAAGTACGACTTCCATCCGGTGGTTCGATTGTTATCGATCATACTGAAGCCCTTATTTCAATTGATATTAACTCCTCACGTTCAACAAAAGGCAGTGATATTGAAGAAACGGCCCTTAATACCAATCTTGAAGCGGCCGATGAAATTGCAAGACAACTTCGTTTACGCGACTTAGGTGGCTTGGTCGTGATCGATTATATCGATATGTCCCCCGCCCGTAACCAACGTGAAGTTGAAAACCGTACGCGTGAAGCGATGAAACTGGATCGGGCACGCATACAAATTGGAAAAATTTCCCGTTTTGGTTTGTTGGAAATGTCTCGCCAACGGTTACGCCCATCACTGGGGGAATCCAGTCAAATTGTCTGCCCACGTTGTGAAGGCCATGGTACCATTCGTAACGTATCGTCTCTGGCCTTATCCATTCTTCGAGTGATAGAAGAAGAAGCAATGAAAGACAATACTACCCGCGTAGAAACTCAAATGCCGGTTGCCGTTGCCACTTATTTACTAAATGAAAAACGCGATATTCTGACTGAAATTGAACAGCGTCAGAAAGTAAAGATTTTACTTATCCCGAATATTAATCTGGAAACACCTCATTATACAATTGAACGTATCCGTGAAAATGATGACAATGTCAACGATGATACCCCCAGTTATGAACTTGCAGACAAACAGGAAGCAGCGACCGCAGCCCAGGCACCCCAACAACAGGAAAGAAAACCGGTTGAAGAGGCCGCAATCAAGCAGGTGGCACCTGCAACACCTCGTCCAGTAAGTAGTCAACCACAAATTGGCATTTTCACCAAAATCTGGTTAGCACTATTTGGTACGGGTGAGACAAAGAAAAAGCCAGTGAACACACGCAACAGAAACCGTCCCAGTCATCAAAATCGTAATGCTAACCGTAATCGAAACCAACGACGTAGCAGCAATCCGAATCGTCGTGATAACCAGCAACGTCAAGGCCAGGCCAAATCAAATAAATCCGAACAAACCAACAAGCCACAACAAACCGGCCAGACAACGGATACAAAGGCACAAACAACTGCACAGCAAAACAAGCCGCAGCAAAATAAACAATCCGGTAATCGCAATCCCAGACGCAGACGTGGTGGCTCAAATCAGAACCGTCGCAATGATAATCGTACTCGCAATCCACAAGCTGATAAAGCAGAAGCAAACCCAACTAGCAATACTGAGCAACATTCCAATAGCCGTGATAACACAACGGCAAATGCTTCAGCGACTGCCAACAAAACGGCTGCTAACAAAACTGCGGATCGAAAATCCTCTGACAGCAAAACACCTGCTACAGATGCCCCGTTAAAAAACACCTCCACAGCACCGCAATCCATGCCAGAAAAGCAGCCCACACCGAACCAGCGAGGAAACGCGCATCAACAACCGGGTAAAAAGGAAACCCCAACCGTGACAAATGTCACGCCACAAAATAAGACATCACAAAATCGGGAAACAGTCTCTAATACGGCTCAAACAAAATCATCAGCCACAGAGGCCAAGCCGGCATTGAAACAAGTTGAAACAACAAAAGTTGAAACTCAAACGACTCCCGTCAAACAACAGGCTACACCACATCTTACCCCGGTAAAAAATGAAGTGCCCAAGCCTGCGGCACCGGCATCAACAACAACCAGCAACTCAGATTCTGATAAATCAAAACTGACGCAAGTCTTTACCAAACCGTCAGAAGATTAAAATAATTTTTACTGGCCAATAATGGGGCTCTCTTTGTACAACACCAAGAGAGTCCCGTTTAGCGTTTGTTCTGAATATATTCAATAAAACCCAGTGATGCTTTTTCCAGCATATCAAAGACTTTTTCAAAACCTTTACTACCACCATAATAAGGATCCGGTACTTCATCAAACGGAACATCTTCTGCAAATTCCAGAAATAATTTTAACTGTTCTTTTTTACTTGAAGGACACATTTCTTTCAGGATAGTATAATTCTCTTTGTCCATTGCAAGCACATAATCAAATTTATCAAAATCAGATTCGGTCACTTTACGGCCCCGCAAATCACTCAAATCAATACCACGGGCTTCAGCTGTTTCCTGCGCCCGAGGATCGGGAGACTCTCCAATATGATAAGCATGCGTGCCCGCAGAATCGGTAACAATAAAATCGGCCAGATTCTTTTCAGAAATCAGGTGACGAAAAATTCCTTCTGCAGTAGGCGAACGACAGATATTACCCATGCAGACGAAAAGAACGGAAGTTTTTTGATTGTGATTCATGTATTTAGACTACTTTTAAAATATTTAAAAAACAGACTGTACAGTCCAAAATAATTGGATGATTATACATTATGTGGAGATAAAACAAGAAGGGTTACGAAGGAATAAATTCAATCGGGAACGTGACAGTAATACTTTCCTTACCACTTAGTCCAAAATTAAACTGTTTTACCCGTGCAACAATACGCTTTTCCAGAGCAGGATTATTCAATTCGCTCACCACAATCCTTACTTTAGAAACTTTACCTGATCCTGTAATAGTAATTTCAAGAATAATCTTACCCTTTAAGCCTGGATAATGCCGCCTTGCCCTATTATACAGGGAATAAAGTTTGCTTTTATTTCGATCAAAAACAACCGTCACTTGTTCTTCCAATCGAATATCCGCTTTTGTCGCTTGACGCTTCAGTGGTTTATCGGTTGCATTATGTCCCGCCAGTAAAGAATCACGAAAATTTCTCAGTTGCTTGTTCGATAATTTAGTATGCCCAGCGACCATTGTGTATTGGCTATCTTTAATACCTCCACTCCCTGCAGCAATACCTCTTGTTAATGCATCTTTATTTACCGTGGCTGCCACTGTTATCGATTTTGATGTTTTACCACTGACCATTGCTGTCACTGCAGATGTATCCATTAAATCAGCTAGCTCATTACTTAACGCTAGCAAACCACTCATTTCAGCCTTCTTACGTGCTTTTTTTAATGCTTTTGTAAGTGGTTTATTTTTTCTATTAACAGCTGGTTTCTTTTTTATCCTTGGTTTCAACTTTGGTTTTGGTAATGGTTTGGGTTTTTCTTTAATTACTTTTGGCTTCTGTTTTTCTGTTAAAAATTTCGCAATACGTTCAGGTACAACGGTTTTACTACTCCTTATTTGCGGAGGGACTTCAATACTGGACATGATAAAACCCGCAAATAATGTCACACTTAAAACAATAGTTGAAAAAACAGTGAAACGGTGATCACGCTTATTTTGTGGTGTCCAGTTTAACGATAAACTGTTATATGAAATAACGGCATCCATCAAGTATCCATTCCTTTATTAAAAATCAAACTGCATTTTTTATGTTTTATTTTCACTGACTTTAGCTTTTTGCAATGCAGCAAATGCAATTCGGGTAAAATTCGCCTCTCTGCAAGTTGCTAATATTTTTCTGAGTAGTGCATAGGG
>JALXDW010000325.1 GCA_027070385.1 Chromatiales bacterium | reverse complement strand
ATATTGTTAATGCAAAAAATAATTCTTATTGCAGTATTTTCCTTTTTATCAAATTCCCTTATCGCTCAGGTCGACGACGATTTTTTCTCTGAAAAGCCTAATAATCTTAACCCGGATATGGCACTTGAAAAAGTTAAACGTGCTCAGCTTGAGCAGGATCTGAAAAAAGCCGAGGAAAACAAAAAACGTAAAATAAGAAAAATGTCGAAGTTATGCCCTTCGAGTTCAGGTTTGGTTTTTTGGCGACGTAACAGTCATGATCCCTGGTATAAGCAGCAACCTTATCATGATGTTAGCCAATGTCGAAATGGCTATAAAGGTTACAGCAAACGACGTATTCGGCGTGAATGTATTGCCTGGGTCAGGCAGCGCCAACGTAAAAAGAAGCTGTGTCAGCAATGGCGACGTAATTTTAAAAATGGAAAAATTGAAAATTCAGATATAGAGGCACAAATAAAACGTGTCAATCTTGATATACAGGCCGCTTATGAAGCTGAGCAAGTTGCCGCGAAAAAATTAAAACAAACACAGGCAAATGATCTGTATCGAAGAAAAATAGAACAACAAAACAAGAAAAAACAACAGGCACAAACACTAAGGGATACAAAAGAAAAAAGAATACTTGCCGCCTTAAAACGCTGCAAAGCTGCCTGGCAGAAAAAACAAAATCCCTGTGGTTGTCGTAGCTTTGGTAGCCGCGTAATACCTGCGTGGGTTCTTAAAGCAAAAACATGCAGTCAATAAATTTTAACAGTCAGGTGGCCAAATGCTTAAAAACCATACATTGAAAATAATCTTAATCAGTCTGTTAGTTGTATTCTTGCAATCGTGTAGCAGTCATCGTCATTATAGAAGTAGTCCGGTCTATACCGAATTTGACAAAGAAGATTATCCGCAACTGGCTAAAATGAGTCATTATGATCGTGCAATGTGGTACAAAAACAAGTATGACGATGCAAAATATAGCAGTCGATACTCCAGTAATTACAGGCAAACTGTTGAAGCGGGTTACAATACGAATCTACGCATGGCCATCGATCAGGATAGGGATCAACGTGCCTACCTGCATCATGTAGAACTTAAACCGGGTAGTAAAAAAAGTAAAAAATTCCTGTTGAAGCTGCTGGATAATTCCACTGACAGAACAATTTTATGTAGAGCAATTGATGCGGTGGTTAGGAGCTACAGTTCACGTAAAGCCATTACACTGGATGAAGCACTTAAAATTCACCGGGTTTTTAATGAACAACAATGCCCTCAAAAAAGCATGAAAAAAAGTTCGAGTGATGACGATTATTGGCTACTTTCGATTGAGTGGTTAATGTCTATAGCTGAGCGAGAGTACAAAAATTCAAATGAACAAAGCCAGGATGAAATGGCAGACAAATATGCGCAGGCTTATACAGAACTTGAGAATTTTGTTAACCGTCATGCATGGCAACTGGCTCGTCGTCAGTATTGGTTGCCGGACTGGGCACCTCGTGCCTACAACCGTTGGTCAAGGATTGCTGACAAGGTGCTTGATTTAATGAAGTATAAATTACGTAAAACAACAACAACGGAGAGTGTTTTTAAATACCGGGATTTGTATATAAATATTATTAACAACCTTCCACAGGCGAACCGTTTTGCTAGTAGTAGTACAAAATCTCATGGCAGTCATTTTGCGATCAAAAGCCATGAACAAGCGGCTTTATATAGCAAGTTACTGGATTTTTATAATTCTGTTCGTATGCTAATAAACCCGAAGATTAACCAATCAGATCGTCGCGATATGGTTATCAAAACGGCTTATGAGGTTTTCAAAAAGGCAAACACAGGTAAAGAAAGAAAGAGTTTAATGCGAGAGGCTGCCTTTAGTTTGTGTGTTTCTTCTTATCACTATGATAAAAAAGGGGGCTTTGTTTTTCATGATAAATGGTCTGCGCAACGAATGTTGACATACTGTAATACAAAACAATTACAGTCTCGCTATAATATTGGCAAGTTTAAACGTAAGAAAAGTTTTCCAATGTATATTGATTTTCTGGCAGCGAGAAAATACAAAATATTACACGCGGACGATACTTTACCTGATAAGGTTAAAAAAGATAAATATCAGCTTAAAGCTGCTGAGTATCTAAAAAAACGCCAATATGAAATGGCACAACCGTATCTTGAAGCACTGATATGGTTGGGCAATAAAAAGCGAATAAAAATCAGTCCAGTAATATTGTATTACGCAGCAAAATCCAATGCGGAGATAAATGTAAAGTACTCAGCTGAGCGATATCTTAATCAATATCTTAATAAAACAGGAAGCAAGGGACGTTTTTATAAAGATGCATTATTGTTAAGTGATAAGCTGAACCAGTAAGTGTTACTTTGTTAACTAACCATACAGTCAAAATTGCTATTCAGCTTTAAATGATATTGTAATTTTAGTTGTTATTATGTGATGGAACTTTGGTTGCAGGTTAAGCACCCGGTGTTGGTTTGTACTTAACTGGTTTGCTATTGGGAAAAGAACAGTCTTAAAAGAAAGACTTGTTTTATGATTGATTACCAATGATGGTTAAACATTCTATTTAACAAATCCTATTGAGATGGATTCTAAAAAACAAATAAAGTCTTTGGCGTATTGGCAAAAGGGCCAATCTTGATATTGCTGTGGAATTTTTTCACTCTGTTTGAATGATAAGAAAATCAAGGCGATACAATGACCTGGAAAATATGCTGTACAGGAGGGAAATAGCTTCTGGTTTAATTGTTCAATGGCATGGTAGTTGCATTTTCTCTGTTAATTAATAGAGTGAACAAGGGCTACCCATGAGATTTTTAACATTACAATCAATACGTTATATCCTTTACGGGATTCTCACCGTTATTATTCTGGGTGCGTGTGCGGCACCTGCGCCACCGCTTGAAATAAAGGATGCCAGTCGGAGCATGATTTTTGGGCATGTTGAAGCACCTGAAAAAGTGACTCAGGTTGAGCTGCGCGAATACGGCAAATTTTATATACCACCTTTTGTTAAGCCACCGCGTGTGCTGATTTATAATAACGGCAATTTTATGGCCGAGAATTTAAAGCCCGGCAAGTATATTATTTCTGCATTTAATACTAAAAAAAGTGACTTTGTATTGGTTAATTCAAAACGTACTGCTTACCAGGAAATTATCCATGTTGAGCCGGGTGAGGCTAAATTTATTGGTTCTTATCGTATTACGGATATTAAGAGAGGTTTATTGGATAAAGGTGAGTTTGATATTCGAGTGGTTCGTAAGCCCAGTGAACGACGAGTGATTAAACATTTGTTTAATGTCACGCGAGGTACAGTCTGGCAGGCGATGTTGGAGCATCGAATGCAGGAATTACGACAGTAATCCAATTTAGGCTGTGAGCCCAAACCGCTGCATTCGACGCCAAAGTGTTGAGCGATCAACACCAAGTAATTGTGCCGCCCGGGATTTGTTGCCTTTTGTTTCTCGCAGGGCATTTTCTATCTGTTTTCGTTGAATATGATCAGGACTGAGTTGCGTTTTTTGATGCGATGAATGTATTTTTCGGTTAGCGGGAAACTCCTGAATATGTTGGGGGAGACTTTCCGGGCCTACGCTATTACCCTGGGCGCAGATAATGCCATGCTCAACCGCATTTTCGAGTTCGCGGACATTACCAGGCCAGGGATAATTCAACATCAGTTTCATGGCATCGGCATTACATTCCATCTGGGTGTTATCATAGCCGCGTTTTGCCATGCGGTTACAGAAATGTTTAATAAGTACTGGTACATCACCAGGACGTTCCCGCAGGGCTGGAATGGTAAGCGGGATCACGGCCAGCCGGTAATAAAGATCGGCTCTGAAAAGGTTCTGATCAACTTGATCTCGCAGATTACGGTTTGAGGCGGAAATAATCCGTACGTTGACTTTGATAGACTCATCCGAGCCGACCATTTCAAAGGTTTGATCCTGGACAGCCTTTAGTAACTTGGCCTGCAAATGAAAAGGAATTTCACTGACTTCATCCAGGAACAGGGTGCCGCCATCCGCAGCTTGGAAACGCCCGGCTCTGTCCTGATTTGCACCGGTAAAAGAGCCTTTAATATGGCCAAATAGCTCTGATTCGATCAGGCTTTCTGGAATAGCAGCACAATTTACTTCTACAAAGGGTTTGTGGGAACGGTCACTGAATTGATGAATCATTCTGGCGATTTGTGTTTTACCTGAGCCGGATTCTCCCTGAAGTAACACTGCAGCATGAGTGGGGGCCACTTGCTGAATTCGATTCAGGATTTCCAGCATGCGTGGGTCATTGGTTGAAAAATCATCAATACCGGGTTTAAAAACTGCTTCCAAACGGCGTTGTTCAGTTCTATCCCGAATAAGAATCAGACGAAGTCGTTCCTTCCAGCCAGAATTCGATACCAGTCCACTGTAAAACTCCAGATAGCGGTAACCTGTATTTGTCTTTACTTTGTGTTCAAACTTTACAAATTGGCCGGTTGGCCGACCGGCTGCATCAATTTCGCCTGCGTCTATCGCGGCCTTTATTAATGCGCGTTGCAAGTTGAAATCACCAATATCCCGTAATTTTGTAACAGGTTCATCCGGGCTGCCGAGTAATTGGCCTGCCGTGGGGTTTTGGTAAATAACATTCCCCTTGTGATCGGTGATAAACACACCTTCTTCCATATAGGAAATAATAGCTTCCATGAGTGGTGCAAAATTCAGTTCAGCCATGGTAATGCCCACAAAGTAATCATATGTTGCAGAGTATACGACTTTATGCAACATGTTGCACCCTGATATTTTTAAATTATCACTATAAATACAAGTGCTTATGGGTAGTAACCAAGTAATTAACTCGTGTTTTGTGTGCAACACTGAAATTAAATATCCTTTAAATACAATGGCTTATGTTTTGGCACGACTGTTGCTCTTAATA
>JALXDW010000324.1:4339-4959 GCA_027070385.1 Chromatiales bacterium | reverse complement strand
CTGCGTAACGACCACATAAATTTGTCAGTACCTTGTGGTGAAGTCTTAATACTTGCCATAATTTCAGAAGCCTGGCGTATCTGCCCCTTTCGCAACAAATCATCAACCATGAAATGACGAACATCCACCGGTATTTTATCTTTCAGCTTGAAGTTTTTTGACTTCAGAAAAAGCTGTTTCACCAGTTCAGCATTGTTATTATGTGCTGATGGCGCTTGCTCTCCTTGAGTATGACTGGATACTGATTTAAGAAAAAGTCTTGCTGCCTGTTCTCTTACACTCTTATCCTGTCCACGTAAAATTAACAACGCATAAAGAGAACGCGCATTAATCGGTTGAATCGCATCAATCGCCTCAGCCGCATTCAACCACACTACATCATCACCCATTAAATATTGAGCTTTGTTTCCAATCTTAACGGCATTAGCAATATAGGCATCCCATAAATTATCCGCATTTAATTTGAATAAGCCTTTAGGTAATTTCTGACTATTCGGATCAGATAAAATAAATTCCATAGCTTTAATAGCCGACAAACGGTCATCACTACGTTGTGCAGCTTCTGCAACAATCGACCAGAGATAAATTTTTAACTCCGGCTTTACCCAGTCACCCCGCAT
>JALXDW010000324.1:1938-4329 GCA_027070385.1 Chromatiales bacterium | reverse complement strand
CCTGTAAAACCTTGCGGGGCGAGCGTGTATCTTGTCTAAGTTGCGCAAGCAAATGCAACATACCTGCTTCCGGGTTACTGGTATAAGCCGATAATACGTTTAGAGCTTCATCAGGCAGATTATTCATTAATAAAACACGTGCATACAGAATAATATCGTTGGTGTCACCCGGCCCATAGTCCTGTCTGAAACGTGTTATCGCAATGTGCGCATCCTTAAATAAACCTTCACTTAAATAACTGTGAATAAGCATTCTGCGCCAGTGCGGTAACCAGCGATGTTCAAATTCAGAATCAATTTGCGGCCCGGACCAGATCACTTCACTTAATACCTGCCTGGCCTGAATATACTGTTGAAGTTCAAGATAGGCCGAAGCCTGTTGAGTTTTAGCCCAGTATAAAAATGAACCTTTAATTTCAGCGGGCAAAGTGCTTAATCGTTTAACCAGAACGGCATATTGTTTCGTTAAGTTCAACAAACGAATACGCTCACGTTCCCATTTGAGCCAACGCATCGGATTCATTTTATAGGCAAACTGTTGCTGCTCCAAATTCAGCAACGCCAAATGCAAGGCACCGGTCTGTGCAATTACCTGAATATTATTTAAAGCTTTATCCTGAAACACTTTTACTTCTGCTGAAGTTGTAGCTTTGTTTGATTGCTTACTGTCCAGATAAGGTGCGGCTGTTTGCTTTTGACTGGATAAAACCCGGGAGGGAGAAACTTGTGAAGACAAGGGTAGAGAAGATTCTGCTGATACCGTTACTGGCATCATAAAAATAAAATAGAATAAAGCAAAACGAGCCACACTCACAAGTGTGACTCGTTTCAATTTAGTCGAACGCTTATATATAAATAATATAGCTGCTATCCTTGCAACAACGTGGTGGTTAGCCAAGTTTTTCCTTAATACGTGCAGCCTTACCGGCACGCTCACGTAAATAATAAAGTTTTGCGCGACGAACATCACCTCGGCGTTTCACAGTGATTGAATCAATCATTGGGCTATGTGACTGAAATACACGTTCAACACCTTCGCCGTGTGAAATTTTACGAACAGTGAAAGAAGAGTTCAGCCCATTATTGCTTTTGGCAATGACCACACCTTCATAAGCCTGCAAACGCTCACGATTACCTTCTTTTACCTTTACCTGAACAACAACGGTATCGCCTGGGCCAAACTCAGGAATATCTTGTAACTGTTCTGCTTCTAATTCATTAATGATGTTACTCATAACCAGCTCCAACGCTTAAAGTCTTATTTAATCAATATTATACTCATGAATAAATTCATCGAGTAAATACTGTTGTTCTTCGTCCAGATTTATTTTTTCAAGTAAATCCGGACGTCTTAACCAGGTTCGTCCCAGTGCCTGTTTATTCCGCCAACGATCAACTTTTTTATGATCACCGCTTAATAAAACAGCTGGCACCGTTAGCTCGCCCTTATCCATACAAGTTAACGTTTCAGGACGAGTATAATGTGGATAATCTAATAAACCGTCCACAAACGAATCCTGCTGTGCTGAATCGATATGCCCTAAAGCACCCGGTAATAATCGAATCATGCCATCAATCATTACCATTGCCGCCAATTCACCACCGCTAAGTACATAATCCCCAATCGACCATTCTTCATCGATTTCGGTTTGAATCAGGCGTTCATCAACACCTTCATAACGACCACATACTAAAATTAAATCTTTCCTTGTTGCCAGTTCTTGCAAACCCTGTTGATCCAGTTTGCGTCCCTGTGGCGACAAGTAAGCGACCTTTACATCCTCACTACACCTTGTTCGTGCAGCATCAATCGCCTTTTTCAATGGCCGGTGCATCATCACCATGCCGGGACCTCCGCCATAAGGCCGATCATCCACTGTATTGTTTCTGTCGTCCGTAAAATCCCTTGGATTCACGGTTGCCAATGAGGCAATTTCTTTTTGAATAGCCCGGCCAGTTATACCGTAGTCACTCAATGCCGCAAACATTTGCGGAAATAAGGTTATGACTTCAATGTGCATCCGCCATCCCTTACTTAATCATCTAAATAATCAGGTTCCCAATCAACCTCGATTAAACCGGCTTCGAGATCCACTTTCAATATAACGCGTTGCCAAAGGTAAGGGATTAAAAATTCTTTCGCCTTATCATTGGATTTATTCTTCAGTTGAGAAGAACGTACCACCAATACGTCGTTGGCACCTGTTTCTAAAATATCGACCACCTGGCCGAATGCATAACCTGCTGGATTAATAACCTGCAAGCCTTTTAAATCCCGCCAGTAAAATTCATTTTCAGCTGTTTCAGGTAACTGCGATGCATTAATCGCAATGCGTGCCCGCTTTAATGCTTCAGCTTGGTCACGGTCATTCACACCTTCCAGTTGTGCAA
>JALXDW010000324.1:0-1928 GCA_027070385.1 Chromatiales bacterium | reverse complement strand
TGTTTGTTTACTTCCACAAACCAGGGCGAGTAATTCAGTATATTTTCCCGGGGTTCCGTTTCAGAAAAGACTTTTAGCCAGCCTTTTACACCGAAAACACCTGAAATCCCGCCTACAATTAATTTTTCATCAGACGGGGGTAAGTCTGAATTCATGGACATACTTACATCTGTGCCCGAACAGACTCGAAAACAAAGCCTAATTTATGCCGCAGCACTTTCTTTAATAAGTGTGCTAACACGGTCACTGGTTTTTGCGCCTAATTTCACCCAATGTTCAATACGATCATTGTTTAAATTTAAACGAACTTCCTGGCCTTTGGCACTCGGATTGAAAAAACCAAGACGTTCAATATAACGACCATCGCGTTTGTTACGGCTATCGGTAACAACAATATGATAAAAAGGACGTTTCTTTTGACCGCCACGTGCTAAACGAATGACTACCATTCTTCTACCTCGATTTTAAAACAAAAATGGAAAATCCTTGCGCAGACCACTTCTCTACACAATAGGATTTTCGAACAGGTGCGCATTGTACTTGAAATTAAGTAAAAGTGAAGGGTATTTGGGTATAAAATCGAAAAAATGCCTTTTTTAGCTGAAAGCATTTATCCCAACGCTTACACTATTGCGCGATATTCAGCAGCAATCAAGCAATAAACCAATATAAAACAATAACTTATATGTTATTGCCTTGCCATCATATTATGCGTTTTTTGTATAAAGTTTAGTATGACTGTGACCGCTAAAACACAGTGAATTAGTTGGTCTTTCAGCCGACATTTAAACGCATCGCTGTATTTTATAGGGACTGCACTTATCGACTATATTAAGGAAACGTTATGTTAGAAAAGTTTAACCTGAGCGGCCTGTTCTGGAAGCTCGCATTGCCTGTTATCACTTTATTCACCGTCAGTATTGTTTTATTAAGTTTTTACATTCCGGGGCAAATGCAAAACCGTGTCGTTGAAGGAGCAATTTCCGCATCGCAGGAAACCGCGAAACAATTTAAAATTTTGCGTAAATACTATGTTCAAAATATTCTGAAAAAGGTAAAAGCAGGCTCTGATATGCACCCGGCGATCAATCATAAAAATGATCCCAAAGCTTTCCCTTTACCCGCGACCATGATTCACGATTTAAGTGAATTACTTAAAAATGAAGGTACAACGGTCAACCTGTACAGTGCTTACCCTTTTCCCAATCGTCAGTCCCGAGTACTCGATACATTCCAGACAAAAGCATGGGATTACCTTGTGAATAACCCCCAAAAAGTATTTGTTGAAGAAAGCAGAAAAAATGGAAAGGCCATTGTCAGAGTCGCGATTGCCGATACCATGGTCGCGGAGGCCTGTGTTAATTGCCACAATTCTCACCCGAATACACCTCGTACAGGCTGGAAATTAGGTGATGTACGTGGTGTTTTGGAAATAAACAATGACATTAGCGAGCAAATTGCGGCCAGCACAGCCACTAATACAAAAATAATCTTTGCCTTGGTTGGTACCCTGTTCTTTGTCATTACCGCCATCTACTTTGTTTACAAATTCGTTATCGATAAAAAACTGGCCGCATTGAACACCAGCATTGATGACCTCGCAACGGGCAGTAGTGACTTAACCCGACGCCTTGATGATAATGGTAACGATGAAATCTCTCACCTCGCCAAGGGATTCAACCAATTCCTTGATAACCATCAAACGTTTATTAAGGAAATTGCTGAATCAGCACAACAATTATCACAGGCAACCACGGAAATGGCCGATGTGACCATACAAGCAAAAGAAGACTCCGCTGAACAAAAAAACCAGATTACGTTGGTCGCAACAGCGGTTAATGAAATGGCCGCTACCATACAGGAAGTCGCATCCAATACCGCAACAGCGGATGAATCAGCGCGCCATGCAAAAGAAGAAACCACCTCAG
>JALXDW010000323.1 GCA_027070385.1 Chromatiales bacterium | reverse complement strand
TGATGAGAGTAGGGCATATAATGCTACCATCCAGTTGTTTATTGACAATAATATTGTATTGAATATTTCTGATGTAGACTTGGGTTGTACTTCTGAAAGTGCCGGTATGAATACGCTGAGTTATCAAGCAAACCGTTATTCCGAAACAACAGAAATGCAGGAAGTGTTTATTGATAATGTGGTATTAAGTTTACGGTGATTGCCTTATTTTTTGATGCGGCTTTACAACTACAAACCCTTACCCTTTTTAATATTCAGGTTCAGTTGACTGGCGGCCTTATTCAAAGCTTCTTCACGAGTGTTAAAAATAAAATCGTTCCCGACCAGTGTCAAAATACCCTGTTTGTCTAAAAAGGGATGCACCTTTGTTTGTATTCCGACCAAAAAAACAAACCGTTTTTCAGATTGCGCTGTACTGATAATATGAAATAACGCTTTCGAAGACGAATAGTCAACCAGTGGCACACTGGATAAATCGATCATTAGAAGATCGTAGTCGGTATAGCCGTTTAAACTTCTTACCATGCCTTTTGCCGCAGCAAAACTCAGTGGGCCACCAATATGGTAAAGTAAGATTCGGCCTTCGGCTTCGGTCATGATCCTTGATTCTAATGGGGATAAAGGTGTTTCTGGAGACATTTCCCCGTTGATGATGGTTGATATACTATCAACTTGCAGATCGGCTGAGCGTTTCAGGAACAGGAAACTGGCAATGATCATTCCAACGGCAACCGCTTCAAGCAACCCAACGAAGACGGTTAAAAATAAAACGATAAACATAATAGAAATGCCGGCTTTAGGTGCTTTCTGGATATTGCGCAAATACTCCCAGTCGATGATATCCGTGCCAACCTTTATTAATATCCCGGCCAGTACAGCTTTGGGAATATAAGAAGCCAGTGGGCCAGCACCGAGTACAATGAGTAGTAATATCACCGCATGCAAAGCACCCGAAAGGGGGGTTAATCCTCCGGCTTTGACATTCACAACGGTTCGCATTGTTGCGCCGGCCCCGGGTAAACCACCAAAAAAACCGGCCAGGGTATTACCAATACCCTGACCAATCAGTTCACGATCTGATTTATGCTGGGTTCGTGTGATATTGTCGGCAACCAGTGAGGTCAACAGGGAATCAATGGTGCCAAGTGCCGCAAGAATCAGCGCAGATTTAATCATTCCCGGTAAATATTCAAGTGGCAGTGACGGTACAATAAAGTCCGGGAAGCCCTCTGGAATCTTACCGATAATCGGCACGCCTGTGTCAGCAAAAAATATTAAACAGATAAGTGTACCGGTTATCAGTGCAAATAAGGGGGAAGGCAACAACCGATTCAGTCGTGGAAAATACACTGGAATAAGGTACACCAGAGCGAGAGTAATGATGCCAAGTATAAGTGCTTGCGGGTGTGGTGATTCAAAAAAAGAAGGGATCGCAAGCAGTGCCTCCAGTGGTTTTGATGGTGAGGTCTGACCAAGCAACGGCCCTATTTGTATCAATATAATAATAATACCGATTCCCCCCATGAAGCCGGATATAACCGGATGAGGAACCAGTTCGATAAAGCGGCCTATTTTTAAAAGGCCAAAGCCTATCTGGAACAAGCCACCCATAATGACAACGGTAAAGGCCAACGCGGCACCTTGAGCCAAATCACCTGGAAACATTCCTGTGTATTGGGTAAAAATAATGGCCATTACAACGGTCATCGGCCCGGTTGGACCTGAAACCTGCGCGGGTGTCCCCCCAAACAAGGCAGCGAAAAAGCCGACAAAAATTGCACCATAGATACCCGCAATGGGACCGGCACCGGAAGCGACACCCATTGCCATGGCCAGCGGTAATGCAACGACAGCAGCTGTCAACCCACCAAAAATGTCACCACGCAGGTTATTAAAATGTAGTCCATTAATGTGTTTTATTAGCCATTGCATTATCAAATTCACCGGATAGCATGTTGTTAAGGTGTGGGTTTCAAGTGGTTCGTTGGCGCATTCAGCTTAAACCCCTCTTTATCAAGAGAGCAAACTGATAATAGTATAAAGTACTTTAAAATTAGATGCTTAGGTTTAATATTGTTGCTATGATTTTAAGGGATTCAGCAACGAACTGCAATTAGAGTTAGCTTGGAATAAGAGGGGTGTCATTTTGTAACTCCCTCTAATTATTCAGTTTATTACTGTTAAACTATCTTGAAAAGATTATACTGCTAGCTATTTGTGGTTGGCAATAAAGGGGGAGGGCGTTTTGGCCAATTTTAAGTTAAATTTATCCGTTAAACAGATTGTTGCAGCATTTATTTTCCTGGTTGCTGCGATATACATTGCGGGGCAGGTTCCTACAGCAGAAATCGCTTGGGTAACCGCCATTCTTATTTTCACAATTTATTTATTTGCCTTTGAAGTGGTGGGGGTTGATTTGGCGGCCTTAACGGTCATGGTTTTGTTAGGCCTGACATCATTACTTGCACCGCTTATGGGGCTTGAACAAGGACTGGTCCCCAATACACAATTATTTGATGGGTTTGCCAGTAACGCGGTTATTTCGATTATCGCTGTGATGATTATCGGTGCGGGTCTGGATAAAACGGGAGTTATGAGCAAGGTTGCAGCCATTATTCTAAAATATGGCGGTACCACCGAAGCACGCATTATTCCTATTATCTCAGGCACGGTGGGTGTTATATCGTCCTTTATGCAAAATGTGGGTGCGGCAGCATTATTTTTACCGGTGGTCAGTCGTATTTCTGCGCGTTCAGGTTTACCCATGTCCCGTCTGTTAATGCCAATGGGTTTTTGTGCCATTCTCGGCGGTACGATGACCATGGTGGGTTCCAGCCCGCTTATTCTGCTAAATGATCTTATTCTTACCTCGAATCAAGCCTTACCAGCAGAGCAGCAAATGGAGTTGTGGTCATTATTTTCAGTCACACCGATTGGCATTGTCATGATTATTGTGGGTATTTTGTACTTTATCGTTGCTGGGCGATTTGTTTTGCCGACTGTTAAAACAGAAGGGGCAAGTGCAACCAATACGATGGACTATTTTCAGGAGGTGTATTCAATTGACTATGGTCTGTTTGAAGTGGTTGTGCCACCTGATAGCCCGTTAGTGGGGGTGACCCTGGGAGACATCGAACATAAATCACATATCCGCATTATTGCTATGTACCGAGCAGCTAAAGATTTGCGTATTGGGCCGGGCAGTTTATCGCGTGAAGTAGAAATCAGAGCCAACACCGTTCTTGGTATTTTGGCGTCACCACGGCAGGTCGCAAATTTTGTGGCAGAGTTCGGGCTGAAACAGCGGAAAAGCCTGCAAACGTTTTCAGAGCATCTGGCATCGACAAAAGCAGGGATTGCAGAAGTGGTTATTCCACCGAGTTCTTCACTTATCGGTAAATCTGCAACAGATGTTTGGATGCGTAAAAAGTATGGTATTGCGATGGTTGCACTTCATCGAGGTGGTGAAACCAAACAGGAAGGTGAAAATATTCGCACTATTCCATTTGAAGCAGGGGACACGCTGATCGTTCACACTACATGGGAAGCTTTGGCTCGTCTGGAAAAAGACAAAGATTTTGTTGTTGTCACCACCGAATATCCTCATGAAGAAGTACGCCCTCACAAGGTGCTTCATGCCGGTGTATTCTTTGCTGTGGCTTTAGCACTGGTATTATTTTCAGATTTACGTCTATCGGTTTCCTTATTAACGGGTGCGGTTGGAATGATTTTGTCAGGGGTTCTGAGCATTGATGAAGCCTATGAGGCAATCAGTTGGAAGACGGTTTTCTTGTTAGCAAGTCTGATTCCATTGGGTGTTGCAGTGGAAACAACGGGCACAGCAAAATGGATTGCAGATCAAACACTCTCTGTTCTGGGTGGTATGCCAATTTGGGTGCTTCAGCTGGCCGTTGCGGTATTATCGACCTTCTTTACATTGGTGATGTCGAACGTTGGTGCAACAGTATTATTAGTACCACTGGCGGTCAATATTGCAATTGGTGCAGGTGCGGATCCGGCCATGTTTGCATTAACCGTTGCCATTGCAACCTCCAATTCTTTCTTAATACCAACGCATCAGGTGAATGCTTTGATTATGGGGCCCGGTGGTTATCGTGTCGTAGATTTTATGAAAGCAGGGGGAATTATGACTGTCCTGTTTCTGGTGGTTATGATGATTGTTATGAATACTTTTTATTAAAAATTCTGTAACTGTATTTAAACACTGAAATAATGAGTTATAAGCGAACATTTGGGATGATATGTAAATGACAGCTGAGTAAAGCGCAGTGACTCAATAATACTGTTGCATGTGATGTAATCGAGTTGCATGTAGTCGGGACTGTTACATAAAAAAATATCGCCTTCCTGGCGAGCTGGGAGTGTGAATTGACATGATGACTCACATAATCGTGCTGGAAAATAAATGGACAAGTCAGCATCAAATGGGTGTAAATGAGCTGGTAAACGTACTCACTTTACCAAGGCAGGATCCCTTTATACCGACCAATCTATCCGTATATTAAAACCGAAAACTATCGTAGATGAAGTAATTTCTGTTGTTGACAGAGGGATGGATTGTATTGATAGGGCGGAAGTGAATAGCCAAAGTAAGCCGAAAGAATAAAATAACACTGTACAATGATTTGAATTGGATTCAACTGAATTTATTTCAGGGGGGGATTCAAGGAAACAAAAAAAAGCCCGGACATTGTCCGGGCTTTTAATCGAGAAGGTGCGTAACTTATTGGCGAACTGCTGGGCCGTTAAGTTTAATACCATTACTCATGTAAGTATGGAAATATTCCAAAGCAACATATTCAGGATGTTGTTTCTTCTTCCATTTTTTACCTTTGTTCAGTACTTTAGCACGAACCTGTTTGTTACAACCACCGTAACGACGTTCGATTGTACCAAAGCCACCGAATGGTCCAACTTTACCTTTCTTCTTGAAGGTTTTCTTGG
>JALXDW010000322.1 GCA_027070385.1 Chromatiales bacterium | reverse complement strand
GTTTTAGTATTTTTAGCTTATTATCGGTTGTGTTTGGTGGTTAAAATCCACAAAATAGGTTTATTACTTAACCAAATTTTACATTAACTATTTCTCCTAACTATTTGCTTTTTAATGCTTTTGTCCTATCCTTAATATAAAAGGTCAGGGGTTTAAGCGTTTGAATTTAAAAAGCACATTTTATCAAAAATGGGCTATACGGTGTTTTGTGTATAGTCTTTTCTTTATTAGTCCATTTTCCGTCAGTTCTGTTTTTGCGTTGAGTGAGCCGGTCAGTGATGTGCGTGTCATCATTGACGTTTCCGGTAGCATGAAAAAGAACGACCCTAAAAACCTGCGCGCACCTGCCTTGCGCATGTTGGTAGGACTCATGCCATCGAAAGCAAAATCCGGTGTTTGGACATTTGGCAAGTACGTCAATATGCAGGTCAAGCACGGCAAAGTGACCTCAGCATGGAAAAAGCGTGCCATGCTCGAATCTAAAAAAATTCATTCTCGTGGTTTGTATACCAATATTGAAGAAGCACTCAAACGTACCAGCCAGGGTTGGGAGAAACCCAATCGCAAAGAGCGCCGCCACCTTATTTTATTAACCGATGGCATGGTCGATATTTCAAAAAACCCACAGGATAATGCAGCTTCGCGTAAACGTATTTTAAACAGTATTGCTCCCAGATTAAAAAAAGCCGGCGTAATGATACACACCATTGCCTTATCCGCGAATGCCGATAAAAAATTAATGGCCGCGCTGGCAGGTATGACCGATGGCTGGCATGAAGCGGTGGATAATGCCGAAGATCTGCAACGGGTGTTCCTGCATATATTCGAAAAATCAACCCAGGTTGATACGGTGCCGTTAGAGAACAATCGCTTCTCGATTGATAAGTCGATTAAAGATATGACCGTGCTGGTGTTTCGTAAACCGGGTGAGTCCGAAACAAAGTTGATCACACCGGATAAAAAAACCTGGAGTTATAAAAAACACCCTGCCGGTGTGTCATGGTATCGTGATACAGGTTACGATCTTATCTCCAGTAAAAACCCGCAAGTTGGACAGTGGTTGATTAATGCTGCTATCGATCCGGACAATCGTGTCATGGTGGTGACCAATTTAAAACTGGCCACCGGTGAATTCCCGAATAATATTATGTACGGTGACAGCCTGACATTAACCGCCAAGTTAATTCAGGACGGTAAAACAGTTACAGAGGAAAGGTTACTAAAGTTAGTTAATTTTAATGTCTATAAACATGCCATGACTGAACAACCACAAACCGACCATGGCAGTGCAACAACACATGACAATGGCGCAGAAAGTCAAACAGTCATGCTGGACGATGGCAGTGGTGCAGACCGTCTGGCAAATGATGGTGTCTACAGTGTTGTGTTCAATACCGATCAAACCAGCGGTGATGTATCACTAACCATAAGAGCAAAATCACCGGTATTTGAACGCGAAGTGCGGCATATTATAAAAGTGCATGCCACCCCGGCCGATTTGAATATAACACAACAGGCCGATGGCCAGTTTAAACTGGAAGTTGCACCACGAATGGAATTACTGGTGCCCCATACAGTATCTATTCAGGTGACTTTGCCTGATGGCAGCAAAAAAACACTGCAACAGGACGACGATGATAAATGGCATGTGATATTGCCAAAAGAATATACTGGTAAACGGGTCACCGTCACCCTGGTTGGAACACGAGTCAATGACAAACCATTTCATGTCGACTTTGACAAAATTCTGGCAGTCTCACAACATGGCGATCAACACCTGACACTGGACACGCAAGCCGCTCATGCACCGGTTGCTCCACCTGCTGTTAAAAGTGAAACTCAGGATCACCATGCGGCTGTTGATGTACCACCCCCCATACCCGTCCCGGATGCCCATGCACCGGCTCCACATGAAGAAAAAGCTGACGATGGACATGCCAAACAGGACAAGCATGAAGCGGCTAATGATCATGAAACGGAGAATGGCGATCATGAACAAGGTTTTGACTGGCTATCAACAACGATGATTATTGTTTATGCCAATATTCTTTTCCTTATTCTCGGTGGTGTGGGTTATCTGGTATGGCGAAAACGTAAAGCGAAACTGGCTAAAGAACAGGAAGAGCTGGAACTATGACAGAAACAAGCACAGATTCATTTACATCACTGGTGGTTGTATCAGAACTTGCAGCTCTATTAGCTATCGTTTTGATAGTTATTTTTGTACTGACATACCGCAAACGCAACAAGAAAAAGAAAATGACAGAAAGTTTCTTAACCGCGGTTAAAAACTATGAAATTGAACGGGATAAAAAATTAAAAGAGCAATTTAATAAAACGACAGAGTTAACTGAAGAAGAATGTAACAAGTTGGTCGATACCTTGATAGAAGCTGAAAAAACAGTTTATCTGCATATTGCACAGTTGTATATGGGCTATAACCCTGACTCATTAATGGAACTGGAAAAAGAAATGCAATCACTTGCTGAATGTGCGCTGACTGTTTACAAACAGCAGCATGGTGCAATTAATGACGATTCAACAAGTGATGAGGACATTGAAGAGAACGATACTTCATTACATGATATGAAAAAGCAGATAAAGAATTTAAGGGAGGAGAAAAAAGTATTAAAAGAAAAAAATGCCCAGTTGCAAATCGACTTTGACGCAGCGATGGATTCCATGGAACGCATGACCACAGAATTTGCCAACATGTATGAAGGCGGTTCCAAGGAAGGTGAAAAACGGGTTAAAAATGAAATGTATCAGTTACGCCAGACGCTGGCACAAAAGAAGGAATTTACAGAGGCCGATGATGAAGATGATATTCCTGACCTGGAAGCCGCTGCTGAAGATAACAGCGATATTCCTGACCTGGATGCTGTTTCAGAAAAAAAGGAAGATGATGGCTCTGCTGCAAGCTAGTTGATTTAATAACAGGTATCCTCATTTCTTTTATTTAAAGCTATATCAGAAGAAGAAAAATATATCTGGCCTTGATGATAAACCAACACATATTCTAGCTTAAATAATCTCGACACACTCAAGGCGAATACCATTTGGGTCTTTCCATTCACACCACTTATAATTTCTATGTTTAAAAAAATTGACCTCACCCAGATGATATTCAGTTATTCCATTTTTATTTAACGTTTTTATTACTTTATCAAGTGATGCAACTTCGAATGATAAGTGTTGTTGGGGAATATATTTATCTGCGTCATTATTTTTACAGATAAAAAAGTGAACATTGCCGGACTCGACAATCAATGTGGTATTATCGTTATCTCTGGGTTTGCATACAAAGCCAAATATCGTTTCATAGTAGTACTTCGCCTCTGAAAGCGAGCTTACCCACAAACAAATATGATCAATCGACTTGACATGTATCATTGAAAGCCTCAGTACATTTAATATTTTTAACTCACAGACAAAACTGACAACATGTATGGCTGTCTGCTCTTGCTGTGCGTTGTTACTTTTTATTCAGTATAGTGCAATATTAGATGCCTGTTTTCAACTTAGCGGTTATATGTTGTACTGGTCATGTATTTTGTTTTTCAAAAAAAGCCCGTTACACGAACAGGCTTTTGGAGGAAGGATGATTGAGGTTATTTTTTACACCATATAAATGCTTTTAGTAACAGAGTACTATCTGTATACTGCAGCATGAATCATTTTTTGAGATGTTGTTTGTAGACAGTAGCTAATTGCATAATAGAGAGGCATGATTCCTGTTTGCCTAACACCGCAAATCACTGGCAGTAAAAGCAGAGCGAGGAATGAGCAGTGGTTTTACTGTCCGAGTACATTTGCCTTGTTAAGCATTGTTGCCTGATGTATCTTCAAATTGTTCGGCCTCCATTCTGCGACGGCGCTCATCAAGTAATTCACCATCAAACATCCAATATCCTGGGCCACTTGCGCTAGGTGTTGTATAACCAAGAGAATGTAATGCGGCTAATGCCGCTGCTGATAGACTCATAACTTCACCATTGAACTGGACTTTATTATTATCTACAACCTCTGCCGTTATATCTTCATCTCGTGACAGAACTAATATATCTCCAGGCTTTATCTCTATCGCACTTAATTTTAGTTTTGGTCTTTTTGCCTTTGCTTTTTCTAGTGCTGCCTTTTCCGCAGTGTCTACCTTAACATCACCAACAGATATTTCTTTAAAACCACCGATACTTAAAGCCAGCACAACCTTTTCTGGGTCAAGTTTAAAAAACTCTCTTTTGGGATTTACTCTCATTTCTGAAAAAAGCTGATGGAGTGTTTTTTCTAATTTCTGGCAATCATCTACTTCGGCTGCGTAGTAGCACTCAAATGGAAACGGTACTCCAGAATGCGAACTTAATTGGGAAATCCTGTCTTCAAGATTCCCTGTGGTTAGCCCTATCTTGATTAACTCAGGCATTCCCTCATTCGTAAGTACGTAGACAATATTACTCATTCATTCCTCGCTTTAATTTTATACTTAACGCTTTGCTCTGCGGCAGACAGAAGTAGCGCGTATTTTTACTTTTTCAAAAATCTCGACGCTTTTCACTGTAAAGTATCCACGTAATTATTTTTTTTTGTTCTGAAAAATATATTGCAATTTTCTAACTCTAGATTTAGTGGATTCTTAGATTTCACTATTACATAAGGGTTTAGTTCGATAATTACGGCAATGCTTCCTTTATTACTCGTGTAAATTTTTTTGATTTTATCATGTAGTATTTTTTTCTTTTGAATGCTTTCCTTATAGTGTTCTGAATCACTCAAAGTAGATGGCATTCTTAAAATCAGCTTCCCTTTACAGTTGTTAGCTGGTACAGGGAACTTATTTTTATTTATGTATATTTCAAATTGGCCATCATTACGAATAGGTGTTTTTGGCATTGTAAAGTTACTTTTTTTGAGCTGGTATTTTATATGATAATAGTCCGAATACTTTCCGTGGTGTATTGAAATATTTCTT
>JALXDW010000321.1:3503-4974 GCA_027070385.1 Chromatiales bacterium | reverse complement strand
ACCGAACTGGTTGAGTAGTATCATTCCACTTAAACGACGAAGTCGCTGATGAATTTCCGGATTATAAACAAGCTCGCAACGATACACCGACACATCACCCAGTGCATTTTTTATCGTTGCAGGTGAACCTTCAGCAACAATTTTACCACAAGAGATAAATGCCAGTTGCGTACAACGCTGTGCTTCTTCCATATAGTGTGTCGTTACAAAGAGTGTTTTACCTTCTGTACTCAAACGGTAAAAATCATCCCACAATAACTTTCGTGTAACCGGATCAATCCCGGCTGTTGGCTCATCCAGAAACAGTACTTTTGGATTATGTGCCAGCGCACAAACCAATGCCAGGCGGCGCTGATAACCACCGGACAGAAAACCGGCCCTTTGTTGTTTAAATGGTATTAAATCATAACGCTCCAATAACGATGACAAATATTCTTCATCCGTTACATTATACATGCTTGCATAAAATTTCAGATTTTCCCATACGCTGAGTTCTTCATATTGCCCAAAATGTTGGGCGACATAGCCAAAATCCGTTTTGGCTTCCTGCGAACTCATATTGTTAATTCTAATGTCACCTTCATCACTTTTAATGAGCCCGCATAACATACGAATGATTGTTGTTTTACCCGCGGCATTGGGGCCCAGTAACCCGAAAATATTGCCTTCAGATATATTTATAGAAATGGAATTGACAGCCGTCTTACCATTAAAACGTTTTGTCAAATTGCTTGCCTGTATCATGTACATTCCATTTGCTTGATTTACATTGAATACCTGAACTCTTTTTGATCTATATCCATACAATGACTAATATATACCCTTAAAATGTATTATGTAAGCATGATTAATTTTAGTGCGTATGTCTATGGGTTCCTGTTCATAATAACTGTATTTTCTTGCTAGCAGAGCCTTTGAGTAATAATATGCAATGAACAAGTACTGGCTTATACCAAGCGGGGAATAAAGTCCATGACTGAAATTGAAACAGGGAAATTGTTATTACTGCTGGCAACGCTGTTTGCTCTGACTTTTTTTGTTGGCGGACTTCTGGAAAAAATGCGTATCCCGGCTATTCTCGGTGCATTACTTGTTGCAATGGCCATGCACTATACAACCGTTGGTGACTATCTTGTCCAAGCACCTTTTTCCGAGCCCTTTTCATTCCTGGCTCAACTTGGCGTCATGTTCCTGTTGTTTTTTATTGGCTTGCAAATTGACTTGAAAGATATGCAAGCTCTTAGCCGGGATATTTTATGGGCCACCGTTCTTAATACTGTTATTCCTTTTATCCTGGGTGTGATTGTTATGTTAAGTCTGGGTTATGGTTGGCTGATTGCGTTTGTAATAGGCCTTACCCGAATGCCAACTGCAGAGGCAGTAATCGTGCCGATACTGGATGAATTTAAAATGATTCGTACTCGTGTTGGTGGTTTTATTATAGGTGCAGGTGTGCTTGACGATATTATTG
>JALXDW010000321.1:0-3493 GCA_027070385.1 Chromatiales bacterium | reverse complement strand
TTTTATTTCTGTCTGGATAAGTCAAGAAACATTTGCTGCAACAAGTACCGAAAATGAAATTACTGGATTGCTTGCCGGTGTCGTTATATTCATGTTGATTGTCTGGGTAAGTTATCGCTGGTTATTACCATTTATAAGTCAGTGGTTACCCAATCAACCTCGTAATCTTATTTTGCTGACAATGTTAATATTATTCGGTTTTAGTGGCCTTTCTGAATACAGTAATCTAGGGCTTGTAGTCGGCTCGATTATTGCGGGTGTGTTATTACGCCCTGTATTCAATCAAGCAGGAGAAACCGGGGATAAAGCCAGAAATGCCATTCGTGCGATCAGTTATGGATTTTTTGGAATCATTTTCTTTTTCTGGGTAGGTTTAAGTGTTGATCTTGGTGGTATGCTGGCAGAACCTGAACTTGCCATCTTGCTTTTCCTTGCTGCTTTTATCGGCAAACTGATTGGCATTTTTCTTATGGTGCCCATGCATAAATTGTCAAGGCATGAAGCCTGGACGATTGGTATTGGGCTTAATGCCCGACTGACAACAGAAATTATTGTGGCAAAAATTTTGTTGGATGCCAATCTTATTGATATTCATTTATTTACCGCCCTTGTTGCTGCTTCGTCATTATCAACCATTATTGTACCTTTACTATTTACCCTGCTCATTCGCAGCTGGGGTGAACAATTATTAAAACCTGTTTTTAATGTTCGTAAAAAAGATGTCAAAGAGGCCAAGCTTTGAATACATCAGCACTTAATAAAAAATGGTTTGCTTATCCTGCTGAAGCTGCTGTTTCATTTTTTAAATCTGATCCTGAACGTGGTTTAGCCTTAGAGGAAATCAGTCGTCGACAGATTGAATATGGAGAAAATGTTCTCGACGTAAAAAAACGTGAGTACTGGTATCAGATCCTTGCTCGCCAATTTATTGATGTTCTGATTGCTATTTTAATTATTGCTGCCATTGTTGCTTTTACAATAGGTGAAATAGGTGATGCCATTACCATTATGGCGATCGTTGTTCTTAACGCCATTCTTGGTTTTATCCAGGAATGGAAAGCGGAAAAGTCACTCGAAGCACTGGCACAAATGCTGGCACCACAATGTACTGTGATCCGCAACGGCCATGAACAACAAATTGAAGCCCGTTTGCTGGTACCAGGCGATGTGGTTGTTTTGGAGATTGGTGATCGAGTCCCGGCTGATTTGCGTCTCATTGAAGCCATTAACCTTAAAGTTGATGAATCGGCACTGACGGGAGAGTCGGTATCCGTTCACAAGGAAACAACGGCTGTTGCTGAAACAACCACATTGGCTGGGCAACGTTGTATGGCCTGGATGGGAACCAATGTTACAAATGGTCGCGCAAAAGGCCTGGTTGTCGCAACAGGAATGAAAACCGAGTTTGGACGCATTGCACAACTTACCCGTAATATAAAAACAGAACATACACCTCTGCAACGTAAACTGGCTGTTCTGGGAAAACAGCTGGGGCTTATTTCTGTTGTCATTTCCATTACCATTACAGTTGTTGGCTGGCTAATGGGTAAACCACTGATTGAAATGTTTCTGACCGGTGTCTCCCTTGCTGTTGCAGTTGTTCCTGAAGGTTTACCCGCTGTTGTTACCATTACACTGGCTTTGGGTGTTCGCGCAATGGTGCGTCGTCGTGCTTTACTTCGCCGCCTGCAAGCAGCCGAAGCTCTGGGAGCCGCCACCGTTATATGTACCGATAAAACCGGAACTCTGACACAAAATGAAATGACAGTACGACATATCTGGCTGGCGGCTGGCTCCATACAGGTAACCGGTACCGGTTACGATCCGGCTGGCCATTTTGAAGTTAATGGTAAAAAAGTTGACTACAAACAACGAACAGATCTTTTGGCACTACTTGAAACCGGTTTAATTTGTAATCATTCACGCGTTGAAAAAATTCAACAACAAAGCAATGATACTCACTGGCATGAATCAGGCGAACCCACTGAAGCGGCTCTGGTTGTTGCCGCTTATAAAGCCTGGTTGTCACCATCAACAAATGATAAAACACTCACGGAATTTTCTTTTAATTCCAGCCGAAAAAGAATGACTGTTATTGAAAAACAACCTGATAACAGCAGAATTGCCTATGTCAAAGGGGCACCGGAAGTTATTATTGAACGTTGCAGTCATATTCAGGATGGTAACAAAATTCGTCCTTTAACCGAATCCGATCATTTATCTTTCAGTCATGCTTATATGCAAATGGCTAAAGAAGGCCTGCGTACCCTGGCACTGGCAAAACGAACTTTGCCCGACACCATTGCACTGGATGAGGATCAGGTTGAAACCGACCTCACTCTGCTTGGCGTTGTTGGTATTATTGACCCTCCGCGAAAAGAAGTGCCTCAAGCAATTAAAACGGCTCGGCATGCCGGCATCCGTGTTGTAATGATTACCGGTGATGCCGCAGCAACAGCATTGGCAATTGCTAAACGTATTGGTCTGCCGGCAACACAAGCTATCAGTGGTAGTGACTTAAACACACTGGACGATACCCACCTCAAGACATTACTGGCTAGTGATGTGGTGTTTGCCCGAACAACGCCTGAACATAAGTTGCGCATCGTTTCATTGTTACAAGCTCAAGACAATATTGTTGCTATGACCGGTGACGGAGTGAATGATTCACCGGCTTTAAAAAAGGCAGATATTGGTATTGCAATGGGGTTGCGTGGTACAGACGTCGCAAAAGGTGCAGCCGATATGGTACTGACTGATGATAACTTTGCATCTATTATTGGCGCTGTTGAAGAAGGCCGGCGACAATACGAAAATATCCAGAAATTTGTACGCTACTTATTGTCATCCAATACCGGGGAAGTGATTGCGATCTTTGTCAATATCTTGCTCGGAGGGCCTCTGATTTTATTACCGGTACAAATTCTATGGATGAACCTTGTAACGGATGGAATGACAGCTGTTGCACTCGGACTGGAACCTGTTGAAAAAGGTGTCATGAACAGACCACCAAGAGCAGCACATGAACCGGTACTTGATCGAGGCGGTATGCTGATGATTCTTTTTCTTGGTGGTTACATAGGTAGTGCCACACTCTGGGTATTTCATTATTATCTTACCACTGCGGGTGAACAATCTTTAGCTATCGCCCATACCATGGCATTCACTGCCATTATTTTACTGGAGAAAATGAACGTTTTTAACTTCCGTTCATTACGTGCCCCCATTTCAGTAATTGGATTATTCAGTAATCCCTGGGTCATTGCTGCATGGCTATTCACTGTTGGACTTCAGGTTGCAGCTGTCTACACTCCGTTTTTACAAAATGCATTACATACTGTCCCGCTAGGCTGGTATGACTGGGGAGTTATCCTATTGCTGGCATCCCCGATCTTTATTCTCACAGAAATGTATAAACAATTTCGCTGGCGACACTATAAATAAAATGCTGGCCGGCCATAACAGAACAAGGAACAATCAATGAATATTTCAT